>DATEDR010000415.1:0-8061 GCA_035281605.1 Sphingobium sp. | reverse complement strand
CAGAAATTCCGGCACCGCGACCATGGACAGCGTCGAGATATTGAGCGCCCGGTCCAGCTTGCCGCCCCGGTTCATGGCGGAGCCGATGCCGATGGCGAGCGCGACGGGCACCGCGACCAGGGCGCTCAGTGCGGCCAGCAGCAGGCTGTTGGGCAGGCGGCTGGAAATGACTTCCGACACGGGAAGGTTGGCGACCAGCGACTGGCCGGGATCGCCACCAACCATGCTGCTCGCCCAGGAAACATAGCGCTCGTACCCGGGCCGATCGAGGCCCATTTCACGGCGCAGCGCGGCGACCTGTTCGGCCGTGGTGCTTTGGCCCAAGGCTTCCTGCGCGGCGTCGCCGGGCAATAGCTGCGCAATGGTGAATACCACCGCCGACACCAGGAACAGCGTCAGCAGCGACGAGGCGAAACGCTTGCCGATCAGCGCAAGCGCCGCTTTCAAGCCGGAAGTGGAGGATGCGCCCGCCATCAGCCTTCCCACCACACATGTTCGACGAATTGATAGCCCATCAGGCCCCCGGTGGACATGGATTGAAGCCCCTTGAGCCGCCGGTCGTATCCGTCGATCAGGCTGATGAAGACCGGAATGGCGACGCCGCACCGATCATGCACCAGGCCCTGCATTTCGCCATAAAGCTGCTTGCGCCGGGCCTGATCCGCTTCGCCGCGCGCTTCCAGCAGCAGCCGGTCGAAACGCGGATTCTTCCAGCCGGATTCGTTCCAGTCGGCGTCGGACTTGTAGAAGAGGCTGAAGATCAGATCAGCGGTCGGGCGCGGGTTGGTGTTGCCGAAGGTCAGCGGGTGCCGCATCCAGTGGGTCGACCAGTAGCCATCCCCCGGCACCCGGTTCACCGCCAGCTTGAGGCCGACGCGCGATCCATATTCCTGGAGGATGGAGGCCATGTCGACCGATCCGTCCGCCGCCGGAGACGCATAGACCGGGAGCCGCACGCCGGTCAGGCCGGCGCGCTGCAAATGCCATTTCGCCTTGTCGAGATCGAGCGACGTCTGCGGCAGGTCGGCGCGATAATAGGGGTGGAAAGGCGGGATCGGATGGTCGTTCGCGATCGTCGCATAATCGCGGTAAAGCGCTCTTTTGATGAGCGGCCGGTCGAACAGATATTTCATGGCGGCGACGAAATGGGGATCGCCGGTCGGCAGCCCATCCTGTCGCATGATGAGATTGGTGTAGAGGCCTGACTTGGTCTCCAGCAAAGCGTGCCGGCTCGACCCGCGCACGCGCTTGGCCGAACGGGGATTGACCGCGATGATGAGGTGCACGTCACCCGACAGCAGCGCGTTGACGCGGCTCACTTCGTCCGGGATGCCGATCAGCTCGATCTCTTCCAGATAGGGCTTGCCGTTCCGCCAATAATCGGGATTGCGCCTGGCGAGCGTGCGCACGCCGGGGCGAAACTGGACGCAGCGATAGGGGCCGGTGCCGTTGGCGCTGTGGAAGTCCCTGGTGCCGGCGCGGACGATCAGGAAATGCGATTGCGCGAGGATGGTCGGCAGGTCGGCATTGGGGCCGGTAAGGCGGATGATGACGTCATGAGGGCCGTTCGCCTTCACTTCTGCAAATTGCTCGGCGATGGTCGCCATCTTGGAGCCGGTCGCCGGGTCCTTGTGCCGCAGCAGCGACCAGACGACATCCTTCGCCGTCAGTGTCGCTCCGTCATGGAAGGTGACGCCCCGGCGCAGGCGGACGTGCCAGAGCTTCTGGTCGTTGCTTTCCATCCGCTCGGCCAGTGCGGGGCGGGGGACGAGGTTCCGGTCGAGCTGGGTCAGCCCGTTATAGAACATATAATGGCGCACATAGTCGGTCGACAGCGCGCCCTTGGCCGGGTCGAGCGTATCGGCGGTCGAGCTGGAAAGGCTCGCCACCCTGATGCGGCCGCCGACGCGCGGTTTTGGCGGCGCCCCAAAGGCGCTCTGCGGCAACAGCAGCCCGGCGGCGAGTGCGCCTGCCAACTCTCGCCGGGAAAAGGGGAAGTCGTCCATCAATGGATCACGTCCTGCCACTTGTACCACAGGCCGACGAGCGGCAGGAACCAGGGCTTGCCGAAATGGCCGGGCACGCTCGGCCAGTCGAGGCCGTCCCAGGGATTGGCGGCCTTCTCACCGCCCATTACCCGCGCCATCTGCTGGCCCATATAGGTCGCCATCTGCACGCCATGGCCGCTATAGCCCATGGAATAGAAAAGCCCGTCATGCTCGCCCGCACGCGGCAGGCGGTCGGCGGTCAGGTCTACCATCCCTCCCCAGACATGGTCGACGCCTACGCCCTTCAGGTCGGGGAAGATGCCGGTCATCGTTCGTTCCAGGATATGGCCGCTCTTGATGTCCGACTTGGCATCGCTGACCGCGAAGCGCGCACGGCCGCCAAAGACCAGGCGGTTCTCCGGCCCCATGCGGAAGAAATTGCCGATATTCTTGCTGGTCACATAGTTGCGCCGGCCGGGCAGGAGCCGCTCGACAGTCTTGTCATCCAGCGGCTCCGTCACGATGATGAAGCTGCCCAGCGAGATGATGCGGCGGCGGAACCAGCCAAAGGCTGCAGCGGCAGGCGCGCCGCCGGTCGCGACCAGCACTTGGCTCGCCTGCACCTGCCCCTTGGGCGTCGTCACCCGCCAGCCCTTCGGCAGTCGGTCAAGTCCCGTGACTTCTGCATTTTCGTAGATTTTCGCGCCCGCCCGCGCCGCCGCTTCGGCTAGGCCCACGCCGAAGCGCGCCGGATGCAACTGCGCGCTGGTGGTTTGGATCAAAGCGCCGTGAAAAGTATCCGATCCCACTTCCTCGCCAATGCGCTCCGGCGGCACGAGGCGGACATTCTCATCCACCTCCGCCGCCAGCAGATCATGCGCGCGAACCAGCTTGTCATAATGTTGCGGCTTGGCGGCGAGCTTCACCCGGCCACGGCGGTGGAAGTCGCAGTCGATGCCTTCCTCGCGCGCGATCCGCTCGACGGTGTCGACCGCATCGCTATGGGCGCGATAATAGGCCTTGGCAACATCCTTGCCGAACCGGACGGAAAGTGCGCCATAGTCATGCGCCGTGCCGTTGTTGCACTGGCCGCCATTGCGCCCCGAAGCCTCCCCTACGACGCGCCCCGCCTCCAGCAGCACGACATTCGCGCCACGTTTCGCCAGCGCCAGCGCCGCCGAAAGCCCGGTGAAGCCGCCACCGATGATAGCGACGTCAGCCCTACCTTCAAAAGCTTCGTCGACCGTGCCGGATGCCCCGCCCTTGAAGGCGGGGGCGCTCGCCAGCCAATAGGAGAGGGGGGACGCGCTCATCGCTCCGATCAGAGACCCACGACCGCCGGCAGGGCGCCGATATGCGGGATCTCGACATCGCGATAGAAGGCGTTGGACGGTTCATGCCCGCGGCCCACGAACACGCGGCAGCCGAAATGCAGGTCGGTCGCGGTGTTCTGGTCGTAACGGAAGCTGGAGGAGACGTGCATCATCTCTTCGGGCTTGGCGCCGAGCTGGTCGAACATATATTCGAACGCCTGCATGCGCGGCTTGTAGGCCTGCGCCATTTGCGCGGTGTAGACGGCGTGGAAGGGCGCGCCCAGCATGCCGACATTGTGATGGATCTGGTCGTTCATCGCGTTGGACAGGATGACGAGCGGGATTTTGTCCCCGATCTTGGAAAGGCCGCCCGGCACATCCTCATGCGGACCCCAGGTGGGGACGGCGTTATAGACCGCATCGGCATCGGCTTCGCGATACTCGACATTCCAACGCTTGCAGGTGCGGCGCAGCGAGTTGCGGATGATTTCCTGATAGGGCTCCCACGGCCCCAGAACCTGATCGAGCCGATAGGCGCCCCAGTCCTTGCAGAAGGGGGGCAGGTCTTCCGCCGCGACGCGATCGGCCATGAAGGCGGTCGCCATCTCGGTCATGCGGAAACGGGTCAACGTGCCGTAGCAGTCGAAGCTGATATATTTGGGCCGGAAATTTGGCATGGGTTTCTATCCCCCTTGGTTGGCATCTGGTGGCCGGTGGGCCGTTTTGATGGAGCCATTACGGCATGGGCTGTCCGGAACATGTCTCCGATTGGTTCGGCGCGCAGGGCAGATTTGGACCTTTTATACCATGCTTTCGGCATAGTTTGCTGTGACTGGAGGAGGACGGCAATCAGGCGAGTGGAGGGAACTGCGAGCGGGGTGAAAGGCTAAGTGGCAGCAGATAATTTTGTCGCGTCGTCCCCTTCTTCATCATCCCTGCCTGCGCGGGGACGATGACTGACGGGTTCTAATAACCCCGCTCGGGTGTCACTTCGCCTTCCATCGCTTGGCCCGCCTCAAAGCGCCGGATATTGGCGATCAGCGCCCGCGCGGCGCTGTCCGCCCGCGTCATGCTGGCGATATGGGGCGTCAGCAGGATGCGCGGATGATCCCAGAAGCGATGGTCGCGCGGTAGCGGCTCCGGATCGGTCCCGTCCAGGATCGCGGCGGAAAGATGCTCTTCGTCGAGCATGGACAGCAGATCCTGCTCCACGAGATGCCCACCTCGGCCCACATTGATGATCGCCGCGCCGCGCGGCAGTTTCGACAGCGTTTCCCGGCACAAAATGCCGCGCGTCTCGCTGGTCAGAGGCACAAGGCAGATGAGGATGTCGCATCCCGACAGAAAGCCGAGCAATTCCGCCTCGCCCGCATGGCAGGTCACGCCCTCTATGCTGTGGCGCGACCGGCTCCATCCCGACAGGGCAAAGCCGAAGGGGCGGAGCGCGCCCAGCACCGCCCGACCCAATTGCCCCAGCCCCATCACGCCGACCCGGCGCGTGGCGGCGGGCACGAGCTTGATCGGCGCCCAGCGATGCTCCCGCTGCGCGATGCGATAGTCGATCAGGTTCCGGTGCAGCGTCAGCACCGCGCCGCACGCATATTCGACCATGCCTTCGGTAATGCCCGGCTCGATCATGCGCACCAGCCGGACATGGGGTGGCAGCTTGCCCGTGTCGAGCTGGTCGATCCCGGCGCCGACCGAGAACAGCACTTCCAGGCCGGACAGCCGCGCCAGCAGTTCGCGCGGCGGATCCCAGGCGGCGAGATACCGGATAGCGGACGGATCGCTCATTTCCTCAGGCGTCACGAAAGCGATGTCCGGCGCTTCGGCCGCGAAAATCTCGCGCCAGATGCGGCCACGTTCGGGATCGGATGTGTAGAGCAGGGTCATGCGGGTTGTTTTTTTAGGGCGCTGCGGCGGCGGACGGCCTTGGCCTGCCACCACATGATCGGCCCGGAAAGGGAAAGAACGACAAGGACCAGGGCAGCCACCAGCCACAGAAGCGGGCCGGCCGTGCCAAGGCTGTTACCCGCATGCAGCGGCAATATGGTCATCCACAGCGCGCGATTATTTTCGGCCCGGGTCGCGCTTATGATATGCGGCTCCGCGATCGTCACGACCGTGCGATGGACGGCGCGCGGATTGCGTTCGGGCGCGTGGAAATTCACGGTCAGCCGGTCGCCCGCTAGCCGGAAATCGCGAAGCGCGCTTTGGGGAAAGACGCTCTGCGCCATAGTGAGGCTGCGATCGACCCTGGCGGCACTGACCGGAAGGCGGTGGGGCGCTGGATCGCCTGCCGCAATCAGTTCCGGTATGATCAGCAGCAATCCGGTGAGCGCGAGGAAAGCCAGAACCAGCGACGCCAGCACCCCCAGCGTCCGATGCGCCTGTCGCAGCACCAGTCGGAAGGCCAGGGTCCAGCGGATCGAAAGATGCTTGGCGATCGGTCCCCGCTTGGGCCACCAGAAGCCGAGCCCGGTCGTGGCCATGGTGAACAGCACCAGCGCATTCAGCAATATGACGGCCATGCCTGCCTTGCCCGCCATCAGCCGATAGTGAATCTGAAGCGCCGCCTCGACGGGAAAGGCCCAGACCGTCCCCGCGTGCAGCACCTTGCCGCCGGCCGGATCGATCGAGGCATAGCGGGTCGTGCCGTGGGCATCGGACAGTTCGGCGAGGAAGGTCGCCCCTTGGACATCGGGCATGAAGAGGCGGGCGACCGCATAACCGGGGAGGGCTAATTCCGCCTGTGTCACCGCAACGCCCGCCGAAATCGTCGGCGCAGCGCCCTGGCTCGTCATTTCCGCAGGATCGATCCAGCGCGCGACCGGCCCGCGATAGAGCAGCAGCGCGCCGGTCAGCGCCTGGACGAGCAGTAATGCGGCCATGGCCAGGCCGGCATATTTGTGGATGCGCAGCAATTGTGACCGGTTCATGCGCTTCTCCTTCGCGCGAAAAGCCGCCGGCGACCCAGGGATTTGGAGGGACGGGTCGCCGGCGGCCGAAGGAGCCTCAAAGACTCCGGATCAGCGCATCAGAAGTTGAACGTCGCGCGGGCCGTGAACGAGCGCGGCGTACCGGGTTGGACCCACAGCGCCGCGTAGGAACTGGCGTAATATTTCTTGTTCAGCAGATTGTTGACGTCCGCCGAAATCTTGATCTGGTCGGTGATGTTGAACGATCCCAGCAGCTTCACCAACGTGTAGCTGGGGAGGAAGAAGGTCGTCGCTGTCTCGCCCAGACGCCGTCCGACATAATTCACGCCCGCGCCCAGCATCGCTTCATGTCCGCCAATCTCGAAATTGTTGAACAGCAGCGCATTGCCCTGATGCTTGGGAATGTTGATCAGCGGATCGCCGGGAAGGATCGGCTGGTTGAAATTGGGATCGCCCACGGCACTGTCCCAGCCCGCATCGGTGTAGGCATAGGTGATGAAGGCTTCGAACCCTGCGGGCAGCTTCGCGTTCAGGTCGAATTCGATGCCCTTGCTCTTGGCGGACCCTACAGGCTTGGAGAAGTTCGCGTTGCCTGGGTCGGTGCTCAGCACGTTGGTCTTCTTCATCTTGTATAGCGAGAGCGTGCTCGTGATGCGGCCGTCCGGCGTGACGAACTTTGCGCCGACCTCGTATGACTTGCTGAGTTCCGGAGCGAAGGGCTGACCATCGGCGCCGACACCGCTGTTGGGCCGGAATCCCTTGCCGTAACTGGCATAGATTGAAATCGAACGGGTCGGCTCGAACACCAGGCCTGCCATGGGGCTAAACTTGGTATAGGCCTTTCTCGGATTGGTATTGTTGAGCCGTAGATCGATGTTTTGCGAAAAGTCGTCATAACGGCCGCCGAAGCGAACCTTGAACTGCTCGGTGATCTCGATCTGGTCCTGCGCGTATATGCCCCAAGCCTTCTGTATTTCGGTCGCGTTCTGGATCGGCTGCGTCGGGACTGGCAGGGGGAGGTTGTAGTTTGGATTGAAAATGTTGATCGCGTAGGATTGATCCACAGCGCTCGGACGATAGCGGAGCTGGAAGGTTTCGATCTTGAAGCGATCCCAGTCCGCACCGATGCGGATATTGTGGACGATCGATCCGGTTTCGATCTTGCCACTGATTTCGCCGCGAACCACCATACTGGTCGTGCTGTAGTCGCGGAAGCGGCGCTGGCGGGACAAGGTCTGGCCGTCGACATAGATGCGTTGCCTGCCGGCCGGCGGATTGGCCTTGTTGAACGCCAGTTCCGGGTCGCTGGAATAGCCGACGAATGTCGTGTCCTTGTAACCGGCGCCCAGCATCAGCGTCCAATCGTCGCTGAAGTCATGCTGATATTGCAGCTGGTGGCCCCAGACCTTGACCTTGGTCGGGCCGTTCCTTGAATCGTCCAGGAAACGCGAATTGGGTATGGCGCCCAGTTTGTAATCGATCGTGCCATTGGCCAGGATCGTCGGCACAGCCACTACGCCGCGCTCGAACGGCACTTCCTGGTTCACATATTCCATCTCATAGGTGAGCAGGTCGCGGTCCGAGAACTTCGCCAGGAAGGACGGCGTCAGCACATATTTGCGTGTGTGCACCGTGTCGCGGAAGCTGTCGGCATCTTCGACCGCGCCATTCAGGCGCACGGCGAACATGTCGTTCAGGGGCAGGTTGAAATCGCCCTCGACCCGGTAATTGTTCCAGCTGCCGCCCGCGACGGAGAAGCTGCCGAAGGTCTTTTCCAACACCGGCTTTTTGGTCACGATGTTGATCGTGCCGCCCGGCTCG
>DATEDR010000414.1:0-2424 GCA_035281605.1 Sphingobium sp. | reverse complement strand
AGCCGCACAATCTTGGACCGATCAAGGCCATCGCGGAAAACCGGCCCGATGTGCGCCAGGTGGCCTGCTTCGATACTGCCTTTCACCAGACCCAGCCGCATCTGGCGCAGCGCTTCGCACTTCCGCGTGAACTGACGGATTCTGGCGTCCGCCGGTACGGCTTTCATGGCCTCTCCTATGAATTCGTCAGCGGGCGCCTCGCCGAAATCGCGCCCGAGCATTCGAACAAGCGGATCGTCATCGCCCACCTCGGCAATGGCGCCAGCCTGTGCGCGATCAAGGAGGGCTGCAGTGTCGCCACCACCATGGGCTTCACCGCGGTCGAAGGGCTGGTGATGGGCACGCGCTGCGGCTCGGTGGATCCAGGAGTGCTTATCTATTTGATGGACGAGCGCGGCATGGATGCCCGGGCGCTTGAAAGCCTGGTCTACAAGAAGTCCGGGCTGCTTGGCGTGTCCGGAATCTCGTCCGACATGCGGACCTTGCGCGCATCGGATGATCCCAGGGCGAAGGAAGCCATCGACCTCTTCATCTATCGCATCGTGCGGGAGATCGGGTCCCTTTCGGCTGCCCTGGGCGGGCTCGACGGCCTGGTGTTTACCGGCGGCATCGGCCAGCGCGATGCCAAGACCCGGCGCGAGGTGTCTGCCGGCTGCGCCTGGCTGGGCGCGGCACTCGACGAGGCAAGGAACGATGGCGGCGAGGGCCGGATTGACGCCGAGCCTTCGAGGATTCCGATCTGGGTTATTCCGACCGATGAGGAACGCGTGATGGCCCGCCAGGCAGCGGCGGTGCTCGGCCTCTAGCTCGGCCTGAGGTCGATCGTCCGGGTGTTGGGATGGTGCTTGTCGAGGTGCCGCTTGATGATCTTCAGGTTGCGCGTGTTCGACCGGAAGAAGAAGTCCGGGATGGCGCCGATCCAGGGTATTGCGCCGAGCAGCAGGTCGACGCCGATATTGCCGGCCATTCGCGCGACCTGCCATTTCGTCATGCCGAGGTTGCGCGCTTCCCAGGCGATATAGCTGCCGAGCGCCGCGGCGCTGATCGTGCCGACACCAGGGATGAGGTCCAGGATCACGTCGAGCCCGACCGGCTTGTTGAGTCCCGGCACGACGAACATCCGCTCCAGCAGCTTTTCCATCGACTCTACGCGCTGGCGGACGGAGGCGGGGTCCTTGCCCATCCCGGGCATCTGGCGCCCCATCTTCGGCGTTGGCGCGTCGCTCGTCTTGTTCAAGGCGTTGCTCCCAGTCTCGGGTCCCTCAGGCCAACCAACGTGTGACGGGCAAAGGGGTTCTCCGAGAAGCCAGGGGCGCGGCCCGATACCAGGGACCAGCGGATGGGCGCCGCTACCGGCAGGAACAGCTGCGCCTCGTCCATCATCCGCGCCGCCTCGAGGAACAGCTGGCTGCGCTGGACCGGATCGGCGGTTGCGCGCGCATCGGACAGCAATTGCTCCGCTTCCTCGACGCAGATCGCCGCGACGCCGCAGCGGAAGCGGCGCAGCATCCAGGCCGGCGAAGAGGAGGGCGCAACCTCGTCGATCCAGACCAGGTCGGCCGATGCCGGGGAGGCCGCGCGCACCAGCTTGATGCCGAGCGGCTCCCAATCGTAGCGCAGGCGGGCCAGCAGGTAACTGCCGCCCGGCCCTTGCGGCAGGGCAATCCGGAACGTCGGCCGCTCGGTATTGCCGAACAGCCGCCGCGCTTCGGCGATGAGCGCCGGGCGGCGCTCCGCGGCAGGCTGCGCCAACCACGCCGGTTGCGGTGGCACGCCAATGCCCTCCAGGCCGGCCTGGAGCAGCGTCGCGCGCGGCTGAAGGCCGCCGACGCGCAGACCGTCGACCAGCGCCTGGCGGTCGATCGCCCGGCTTAGCAGGCGGCGCACATCGCGTTCCTGCAGCACCTCGCTGCGCGCCGTCGGCACCAGGCCGAACAGGCCCGCCACCGGATCGAAGCGGCGTGCGCCGCGCGGCATTTTCGCGGCCAGCGCATAAGGCAGGTCCCCAACGGTCCCGCCAAGCACCAGGTCGAGATCGCCCGCGGCAAAGGCGTTCACCAGCTTGACGGCTTCTCCGCCCCGAATCCGGACCTTCTCGATCGGATCTTCCGCATCGGGAATTCGGATCCGATGCACCAGGATCGTTCCCGGTCCTTTCATCTCCTCGACCGGGATCGTCGCGGCCTCCTCGATCGTCGGTACCCTGAACGGACCCGTTCCGGCACCGGACCGGACGAAACCGAACTCCGGCTGGACAAGCAGCTGGAGCAGGTTCGGGCGCGGCGCATTGAGGCGGATTTCGATGACCCGGTCGGTCATCGCGACAATCTCTCCCACCGCGCCCAGCGTGTCCTTCAGCGGATTGGTGCTCGCCGACCTTAGCTGCCGGCGAAGGATCCGCGCGATTTCATCGGCCCTGATCTT
>DATEDR010000413.1:0-70499 GCA_035281605.1 Sphingobium sp. | reverse complement strand
CAGCTTCGCTGGTTAAGCGACATCCCCGAAACTGAACCTGTGACTCGGTGTAATCTGAAACTCTAGCAGGCCGCTGAAAACCCCTCGACGATTGGCGCGTTGAATGATCCAGTCCGCTCGATAGCGGAGGGCATGGTGGGTGACTCGGAAGATCGGTCATCGGGTTTGATCTCGTACATCCAGCTAGAGGATCGGATCGCGGCGGATCTTCTGCTGCGGGTGATCCGGCCGTTGGTTCACGTGGTTCTGGCGGCGTAGTCGGGCCGGTTGGCAGGGCTCTACGCAACGGCGGGCTGACCTTCGATTCCACCCGAGCAGTTGCTGCGGGCAACGCAACTGCAGGCGTTCTTTTCGGTCCGCTCGGAACGGCAGTTTATGGAGCAGATCGACTACAACAGCCAGCGCATCCGCAAACGCATCGAGCAGGCGTTCGGATGGGCCAGACCATCGGCGGCATCGCCAGAGCCACCGCTGCCTTCACCTTCCGGATGATCACCTACAACTTCGTCCGATTGCCCAAGATCATCCTGGCAACCGCTTGATGACGAAGCGATCAGCTGCGATGACGCGAGGACCGACCGAAACAGCACCGAAAACTGGAGGATCCGACTGCCAAACGCCGGCCGGCACCCATCATGACCTCGATCGCACGTAGCTCAGCAGCCTGCTAGCACTAATTCGTCCCAGAATATTACCGGTTGGCCGCAGCGGTCCTCATGGGTCCGCCGCCAAGGTATGGACCGAAGTCCGGACCAGATGCCGGATTACCCAAGCAAGTCGTTGTAATACAACAAAAAATGGCGGAGCGGGAGGGATTCGAACTCAGCCTGTAAGTGGCTGATTTGAAAGCTGTCCGAAATCACAACCGTCAAGCCGATCCACGTTTGGAACCACGAGACATTCTTCTTTGAAAAACTGAAGCTTAGAGGCTCAGTTCGACGGACGGGATGGTAATCGAACCCACGATGTTTTCCAAACGGATTTTGCGATCCGCCTGCCGGCTTCCAAGGCTGGACGACCATGCTCGGCAGCCCCTTGCCCACGCCAGCAAATATAACTATCTTACTTACGTCTTACTTTTGGAGAATCGGCATGGGCGTGCAAGAGCGGTTGACGACCGTTGTTTCAACAAAGGGACAAGTGATCTTGCCCAAAGCCATTCGCGACCTGCGGCACTGGCCTGCCGGAACGCGGCTGACCGTCGAAGATACGCCCGATGGAGTTCTGCTGAAGCCCGTGCCAGCCTTTCCCGAAACCAGCATCGATACGCTGTTTGGTTCCCTGCATCATGAAGGCCCAGCCCTGTCGATCGAAGATATGAACGCGGCAATCGCGCGCGAGGCGAAGCGCCGTGCGCGCGATTGATACAAATATCATCGTCCGCTTCCTGACCGCCGACGACGAAAAGCAGGCCAGGGCCGCCCGCACCGCGATCGAAAGCGGGGATATTTTCGTGCCCATGACGGTAATGCTGGAGAGCGAATGGGTCTTGCGCAGCGGATATGGGTTCACGGCCGATCAGATTGCGAACGGACTGCGCGGTCTGGCCGGACTGCCGGCCGTTACCGTGGAGGAGCCCCTGCTGCTTGCGCAGGCATTGGACTGGATGCGCGAGGGCATGGATTTCGCCGATGCCCTCCATCTGGCGAAATCCGATGGATGCTCTGCCTTCCTGACCTTCGACCGCAAGCTCATGAAGGCCGCGAAGGGGCGCTCGCCTGTAACAGTGGCAGCGCCCTGAGCGGAAACGCTGTCGATCCGATCGGCGGAAGCCTCACCAGAATTTGCGTCGCTTACCCTCGAACCCATCCTTCACCTCGGCGATCCAGGCCACGATCTCATGCTCGCTCCAGCGAGAAGCGAAGGGCGAGATTTTATAAGGCGCAGGGAAACGTCCTTCACTTATCAGCCGATAGATCATGGACTTGCCAAGGCCCACCCGACGGCTGACCTCTTCCATTTTCAGGAGCCGTTCGGGCGGATCGGTGAATTCCGCCCTTTCTGGCATATGCGTCTCTTTCATCCGGCCGTGTCCGAATGGAAATTCGTGCGTTCCGGTGGCAGCACCAGATGCGCCGTCAGCCCTTCGGCATCGGGGAACAGCATGGCGCTGATCGGATAGAACGGATCATCGATCCGAACGCGCAGATATTCGCGCGGCGGTTCGCTATGCGACGTTCGCTCCCAGGCATCGCCAATGTGGTGCCAGCCCAACATGACACGGAACGATGGCGCCCGGTCGCTCACGCGGTCGTCATTGGGCACGAGACGGATCTGACGCTGGATGGCGAGCGTGCTGATCTCGCCTTCCCATCCGCCCTGCTTCGACCGCTTGAACCGGCCGATAATCCTCCTGCGCATCATGTGCCGGCCTCCATCTCCTTGCGGGCCTTGGCAAATGCGCGGTCGCTGGCGAGGAAGGTTTCGAGCATGGCGGGAATGAGGTCCGCTACCTCGGCTTTGTCGGCATAGGTGCGGTTGTAGAGCGCCGCATAGTCGGCAAGCGCATGAGCAATGTCCGGTGTGACGGTGATGCCGATCTTGACCGGTGTACGATCGGGCAGTTTTGCGAGTTTGAGCACGGAACATCTCCTTGTTAGCGAGCGTCACCCCAGGGCCGAAGTTGAATGTCCTTGTGAACGATCACACGAAGCGGCCAGCCGGGACGGACGGTGATGGTGGGCTGGATGTTGAGGTTCCTGGAAACGATCTGCTGACCGGCCTGATTGGCGGACTGCTGGGTGGATTGCCGGATCGCGCGGACAAGATCGCTTTCATCGCTGCCAAGCGACAATTCGGTTCCGACGCCAAGCAGGGTCGACAGTGCGACTCCCTTGAGCAGGCGCCAGGTGTGGAAGTCCACCTTGTCGGACAGGCCAGCATAGCCCGCCGCGTCGGTCGCCGGGAGATTGTCGATCTGAATGGAACTGCCATCGGACAGAATGATCCGCTGCCAGACCAGCAGCGCGCGGCTTTGACCGAAGGCGACGACGCTGTCGTAGCTGCCGATCAGGCGCGAGCCCTGCGGGATCAGCAGTATCCGACCCGTCACGGTGTCGAAAACCGGCTCCGTCACCTGCGCCACCACCATGCCCGGAAGGTCGGAATTGAGACCGGTGATGAGGCTGGCGGCAATCACGCTCCCCGCCATGATCTGATAAGGTGACGCCGGGGTCTGGAGGGCATGGGCGTTATAGATGCCGCTGGACGATTGTTGTCCGATGAAGTCCAGCTTGCGCTGCTGCGCGTTCTGGTCTCGATCAGGATCGAGCGCGAGATGGCCAGCCTGCTCGTTTTCGGTTGCCGGCGTAATGCTGGCCGTGGCCGCGCCATCGCTGCCGGTTGCCATCGAAACGCCTGCGGCCCACCCTGACGATTGCACCATCACACCTGCCTCGCGCGCCTGATGGGCCTGCGCGGCAATACGCTGGCGTTCGGCTTCGGCGGCCTGTTCTGCCGCTGTCATACCTTGCGGCGCGGCCGCCGGATCGGATGGTATCGCTCCCTCGGCTGCAAGCTCGCGCTGACGGTCGAGGATCGGCTTGCCGAGGTCACCGGGAAGCGGATCGCCAAGGATCGGGGTGGTTGGTGTCACCTTGCTGTAGTCGCCGGGCAGGTTGGCGACAGCGTCGGCGGGCGTCCGCCGGTCGGTGATCGCTTTGTCTTCGGATGGGACGATCTGGAGGGTCTTCGGCCCCAGCGCCATCCAGGCGGTGCCAGCAATGGCAAGTGATGCCACCGCCGCACCGCCAACGATTACGCCGCGCCGAAAGCGCACCACCCGGCGCGGTGCGGCCCGAAGGACAAGCTTCTCGGGAGCGACCTTGCCGGTTCCCGCGGTGCTGGATGGGGCTGCCTGGGTGGCGGCATCGGGCGCAGCCATATCGACAGGCGGCTCGCTCATTTGCTTGCCCTCCTAGCCTGACCATCGGTGCGGCTGATCCGCACGACGGCCTGAGGATTCTCGCCTAGTCGCAATTCTGCCGCGCCAAACAGCCGATCGACGATATAGTGATTGCCACTGACCCGGTAGTTGACGAGCTGGCTCTGCCCCAGCGGCCCCACCACAAACAGCGGTGGCGCCTCGCCCTGATCGAGCCGCGCGGGAAACTCGATATAGACCTTGTTGCCGTCATCCCATGCGCGGACCGGACGCCATGGCGGATTGCCGCCCGTGATCTTGTAGCGGAACTTGAGATTGGTGAGCGTCACGCCGTCGGCGATGGGCTTTGCCTGTTCGGCACGGATGTTCTGGCGCTGCAAGGCGACGAGCCGGTCCTGTGGATAGGTCCACGAGATTGCTGCCATGGCGGTCTTGTCGGTGCTTTCGAGCGCCAGATGATACGCCCGCCGATCGGTGGTAATGACCATGTTCGTGACAAGACCTGGGGCAAAGGGTTTGACCAGCACATGCACGCGCGTGTCCTCGCCGGCACCGCTGCTGGTATCGCCGATGACCCAGCGCACCGTGTCGCCTGCCGATACGGCCACGAGCTTCTCACCGGGCTGCAACGCGATGTCACTGACCCGCTCCGGCGCGGCGTAGAGGCGGTATAGTGCGCCTTCGGTCCAGGGATAGACCTGCACCGCATTGATATAGCCCGCGCTCGACGGCTCTCGCATCGCCGCCCGGTTAGCGGCCTCCACTCTTGCGGTCGGCAGGCCGGTATCGCGACTGACGGTTGGCCGGGGCAGAAGCTGACCCGGCAGCGGCAGCGGAACCGGCGTCTGCACGATCTCGACGGGTTTCGGCGGTTCGGCCTCCAATATAGCAGGCTGGAACTGCGCGCTATCGAGCGCGATCGCGGGTGGCGGCGTTTTTCCGGCGCAGGCCGTGGCGAGCGCCAGCAGCGGCACGCTCAGTGCGACATTCCGGATCATGGATGGTTTCCTTTCTTTTCGGAAGTGGATGGGGTGATGCTCGGCGTCGGCTCTGATGCGACCGGAACTGCGTTCGAAATCGTCGGGCTGAATGGAGGTGGCTCCCGTGAGGAGGATGCGTCTCGCGGTTGGGATGGCTGGCCGTCCAGTTCTCGCGCCCAGTCGATCGCGTTGACGAACAGCCCGAGCGGATTCTTGCGGAGCGCATCGGCCGTCTTGGGCGGTTGCATCACCACGGTGAGCATAGCGGTCCAATGCTCGGTCTTCGCAAGGCCGCCGCGCTCGTAGATGCTCTCGGTCCATTTGACCTGAAAGCTGCTGTCAGACGCACGCACCACGCTGGTCACCTGCACCGAAACGCTGCGCTGACCGATCCCGGCGAAGGGGTCGTTGGAGCGGGCATATTCATTGAGGAATATCGCAGCGCGGTCGGTGGCGAAGTCGTAGGCGGCGAGCCAGTTCGTCTTCACCAGCACCGGATCGGTCGAAACGGAACGGACATGGGTGATGAAACGCGCCAGATGCCATGCGACCTGTCCGTCGGTCGGCTTGTAATTCTGAATCGCCGGCGCGACCGAGCGAGCCTCGCCCAAGCGGTCCACCTCGACCACATAAGGTGCGACACGGGCCTGCATCGACTGCCAGACATTCGATGCGATGAGGATTCCGGTCAGACCGAGACAGGAGAAGGCGACAAGCCGCCAGTTCCGCGCCTGTACGCGCGCCGAACCGATACGCTCGTCCCAAAGTTGGCCGGCGCGTTGATAGGGGGATTCAGGCTGGGGCGTGACCCCATAGCGCTGGATCGATCGTTTGAAGATCATGGGGTTCACTCCTTTTCGCTGAGGTCGGGATTGGCTCCGCCGCCGGGCCGGTCGCCATCCTTGACGGCCTGCACGGCCATGTGGCGGTGATGACGCGCTGTCTGCTGCGCGTGCAGATTGCGCGCCCATGCCGGAGCTGGATCGGATGGAGTTGCGCCGCTGGACGGAGCGGAGGGCACCGGCGATGTGCGGCCGGCAGTCCATGCGGCTTGGCTACCCTTCGCCGCGCTTTCCCGGATCGGACCGACAATGCGCGAGGTCGCGGCTTTGACGTTTTGCGCCGCCGCGCCGCCAGCAGCCGTGGCGATACCGCCGAGGCCAGCACCAACGCTGGCGCTGCCGGACGTTTCCTGGCCGAGCCTGTAGGCACTGGAGGCGGCCGATCCCATTGCAGTGCCGGCTCGAATCGCGCCCATGCCGCTGCGTCCCGCCAGCATCGCACCACGCGTCCCCAGCACGGCCGCACCTCCCGTCATGATCGCCGCGCCCGCCATCGTGCCGACGGCAGCGCCAGCGCCAAGCTGCGGCGCGCCGGAAACGAGGCCCGATGCGATGCCCGGGCCGAAGATGCCGAGGCCGAACAGGGTCAGCGCCCCCATAAGCAGCGTCAGGGCCTCGGCGATCTCGGGATCGCTGCCCAACAGTGTCGTCATCTGGTCGAAGAGATTGGTGCCGATGCCGATGATGACGGCCAGCACCATGACCTTGATGCCCGACGACACGACATTGCCCAGCACTCGTTCGGCGAGGAAGCTGGTCTTGTTCCAGAGGGCAAAGGGCACGAGGACGAACCCCGCGAGCGCCGTCAGCTTGAATTCGAGGATGATGATGAAGAGCTGGATGGCAAGGATGAAGAAGGCCAGCACCACCAACAACCAGCAGATAAGCAGCACTGCGATCGACAGGAAATTGCCGAAGAAATCCGGGAAGCCCGAAAGTTCGGACACCTTCTCAAGCAAGGGATGCGCTGCCTCGAACCCGGTGCCGGCGATCGCGCCGGGGTGCATGAGGTCGTCGGCCGACACGCCCCCGCCGCCCGCCGTGATGCCGAGACCGGAGAAACTGCGGAAGATGATCTCGGCGAGCGTATTGAAGTTGCCGATGATGAAGGCGAAGGCCCCGACATAGAGGACTTTCTTGATGAGCTTGCCGAGCACATCCTGATCGCTCTCCATTGCCCACCACAGCGCGGCGAGGGTCACATCGATGCCGATCAGCACCGTGGTGAGAAATGCCACATCGCCCGACAACAGGCCGAAACCGGAATCGATGTAGCTGATGAAGGCTTCGAGGAAGCTGTCGATGATGTTGAGGTCGGGGTTCATGGCCGGGCCGCCTTTATGGATGCCGTCAGTTGCGCGTGTAGATCCGGGCCGAGCCGATGAAGCGCTTCGTGCGCTCGCGTGCGACTTCCATGGCCTGCTGCTGGCGCGCACGTTCGAGCGCATCGGCGCGATATTGCGCCGCCATCATCTGCTGGATCTGGAACTGCTGCTTGGTGCTGAGCGCGATGAGCTGGTTGGTCGCTTGTGCAGCCTGCAGGCTGCCGGTCGCCGACTGGCTCTGCGTGACGAGTTCGCCGAGCAACTCGGCATCGGCCCCGATATTCTCGACCACCTGGGCCTGCACGCGCATCGTCTGACGATAGCCCTGCATCGAGGCCTGAAAGCGGGCACGGGCCTGCGTGACGATCTCATTGGTGGAAAGCGCGGTATCGAACACGGCGGGGAACTGCTGGCGTAATGCCTCGTCGGTCGAGGCGAGGTCGAAGGCGATGCCCTCGGCCTGGTTCATCAGCGTACCGATCCGCTGCATCGAGCGGGTGATCTGCGTGAGCGAGGAGAAATCGAGGCGCTGGAGATGCTTGGTCATGTTGGTCAGCATCGACGCCTGGTTCTGAAGCGCCTGAATCTGGTTGTTGATCTGTTGTAGCGTACGAGCTGCGGTCAGCACGTTCTGCGCGTAGTTCGACGGATCGAACACCACGATGGCGTGCGCCGGGGCGACGGGCACGATCACGGCGGTTGTGATCATCGATGTCACGGCCAGAAATGCGGCGAATGGGCGGAATTTCATCACAATAGCTCCTTCTGCTGGGGGGTGATGGGTTCGGTCCCGGTGCGCTGCGCACCGGGAAAGTCAGCGATCAGTTCCGAAGCCCAGGAAAAGCCGCGTGCTTCGAGAAAGGCCGCGAGGAAGCCGTCAGCGCCTTCGCTGCGCAGCAGGGCGTCGATCAGGTTTTGGGTTTCGGGATCGGATGCGCCGCATAGACAGAGCGCGATGGGGCCAAGGGCGAGTTCGAACAGGCGATTGCCGCGCCGCGATTGCAGATAATAATGCCGCTTCGGCGTGGCGCGGGCGATCAATTCGATCTGCCGGTCGTTGAGACCGAACCGCTCATAGGCGGCGCGACCCTGCGGCTCGATCGCGCGATCGTTCGCGAGGAAGATGCGTTGCGGGCAGGATTCGATGATCGCCGGGGCAATGCTGCTGTCGGCAATGTCGGCGAGCGACTGGGTGGCGAACACCACACTGACATTCTTCTTGCGGAGAACCTTCAGCCATTCGCGGATGCGCTGGGCGAACAGCGGGTTGTCTAGAAGCACCCAGGCTTCGTCGAGAATGAGAAGCGTTGGCAGCCCGTCGAAGCGCTCTTCGAGCCGGTGGAACAGATAGGTCAGCACCGGCAGAACGACGCCGGCACTGTGCATCAGCGTCTCTGTCTCGAAGCATTGCACGTCGGAGAGCGCGAGGCTGTTTTCGGCGGCGTCGAGCAGCCTGCCGAACGGGCCTTCGAGCGTATAGGGCATCAGCGCCGCTTTGAGCGCATTGGATTGGAGCAGCACCGAAAGGCCCGTCAGCGTCCGTTCCTCGGGCGGAGCGCTGGCAAGGCTGCTAAGCGCGGACCAGAGGGCTTCCTTGATCTCCGGCGTGACGTCGATCCGCTCATGGGCGAGCAGCGCGCCGATCCATTCAGCGGCCCATGCTCGCTCGGCGTCATCGTCGATATTCCGCAAGGGCTGGAACGCCAGCGCGTCGCTTGTCCCAAGGGCATGATGTTCGCCGCCCATCGCCAGCACGGCGGCGCGCGCCGACAGCCCCTTGTCGAAGATATAGACCTGTGACCCGGCGTATCGACGAAATTGCAGGGCAAGCAGCGCAAGCAGAACGGACTTGCCCGCGCCGGTTGGGCCGACGATCAACATATGTCCCACGTCGCTGACATGGGTGGACAGGCGAAACGGTGTCGATCCGCTCGTCTCGGCATAAAGCAAGGGTGGCCCGGCCAAGTGATCGTTGCGCGCCGGGCCTGCCCACACCGACGACAACGGCATCAGGTGGGACAGGTTCAGCGTATGGACCAGCGGCTGCCGGACGTTGGCATAGACATGGCCGGGCAGCGACCCCAGCCAGGCTTCGACCGCATTGACGCTCTCGCGGATGCAGGTGAAGCCCAGGCCATTGACGATACGCTCGACGATGCGAACCTTTTCATCGGCCGCAGCGCGATCCTTGTCCGACACCGTGATGGTGGCCGTGTAGTAACCGAATGCCACATGATCGCCGCCCAAAGCCTGAAGCGCGAGATCGGCATCGGCAACCTTGTTGTCGGCATCGCTGTCGGTGAGCGGAACCGGCTCGTTCATCATCACCTCGCGCATAAGCTGCGCGATGGACTTCCTTTTGTTGAACCATTGCCGCCGAATGCGGGTTAGCGCCTTGTTCGCGGCGGTCTTGTCCAGTGCGATGAAGCGGGTAGCCCAGCGATAGGCAAAACCCTGATGGTTGAGCGCGTCGAGAATGCCGGGCCGGGTCGCGTTGGGGAATCCCAGCATCGTGACGGTGCGAAGATGGGCTTCGCCCAGCATCGGTTCGATCCCGCCCGATAGCGGCGTATCGACCAGCAGGGCGTCGAGATACATCGGTGTTTCCGGCACCACGACGGGATGGCGTCCTGCGGAAATGCGGCCGTGGAGGAAAGTTAGCGTTTCAGCGTCGTCCAACGCGCGGACCTCGGCCATGAAACCTGAAAGCAAGTCCAGAACCCGGTCGGTCTCGGCGATGAAACCGCGCAGTTCCTGTCGCCAATCGCGATCCTGTTGCGGTGTCTCGCGTTCGAGCAGCGCCCGTTCGGCGCGGCTCACCTGATCGGCGGGCGGCAGGTAGCAGAGGGTCAAATGATAGCGGCTCTCGAAATGCTGACCCCGCCTCCCATCGAAATGCGCGCGCCGTTCCTCGTCCACGAGCCAGGACGCGGGATCGGGAAAGACGCTGCCGGGATAGCCCAGCGCCTCAATACGTTCGGCATCGAAGAACAGCGCCCAGCCCGATCCCAGACGCCGCAGTGCATTGTTCGCCCGCGCGCAGACCGAAACCAACTCAGCTTCGGTCGCCGACTCCAGATCGGGACCACGGAAGCGGAGTGTGCGCTGGAAGCTTCCATCCTTGTTCAGCACCACGCCCTTGGCCACCAACGCGGCCCAAGGGAGATGATCGGCAAGGCGATCGGCACCATTGCGGTATTCACGCAGGTTCAGCATGAGAGGTAGACCTTCTGTCGGAGGTGACGGGCGATAACGGGTGCGAAATCCGGATCGCGTTTCGCCGCGAACACCGCGAGGCTGTGCCCGGCGAGCCAGAGCAAAAGCCCCGCGATCCATTGCTGGAGACCCAGCCCCATCGCGGCGGCTAGTGTGCCGTTGAGGATCGCGATCCCGCGCGGCGCACCCCCAAGCAGGATCGGTTCGGTGAGCGCGCGGTGCAGCGGCACCTCGAAACCTTCGATGTGCTCACCGGCCGCGATGGACTTGGCCCCGGCCATCAGACCAGCGCTCCGCCGCCAAAGCTGAAGAAGGACAGGAAGAAGCTGGACGCGGCAAAGGCGATCGACAGGCCGAAGACGATCTGGATCAGCTTGCGGAAACCGCCAGAGGTTTCGCCGAAGGCGAGCGCCAAGCCGGTCGAGATAATGATGATGACGGCGACGATCTTGGCGACTGGGCCTTGCACCGATTCCAGAACCTGTTGCAGCGGTTCTTCCCACGGCATGCCGGACCCGGCGGCCATCGCGGAGATGGGCAAGAGCAGCGTCGCGGTGGCGAGCAGCAACTTGTTGGGCAAGTGGCGGACGAAGGACGCATTGGGGGCGTACATGGGATTCAATCTCCTGTGCTGTGGGGGATGATGAGGTCGGTGACGGCGAAATCGCCGTCGGCATCGAGTCCGCCCACCTCGGCAACGGTCTCGACCCTGCGGCCGGTGCCCCGGCCGGAGATGAACACGATCATGTCGATGGCTTCGGCGATCAGCCGTCGCGGCACAGTGATGACGCACTCGGCAACAAGCTGCTCGATACGGTAAAGCGCGGAGCGCGCGCTGTTGGCATGAACCGTGGCGATCCCGCCCGGATGACCGGTGTTCCAGGCCTTGAGCATGTCCAGCGCCTCGCCGCCCCGGACCTCGCCGACGATGATGCGATCGGGGCGCAGACGCAGCGTCGAACGCACCAGGTCAGCCATCGTCACAACGCCTGGCCGGGTGCGCAGCGCCACCGTGTCAGGCGCGGCGCATTGCAGCTCGCGCGTGTCCTCAATGATGATGACGCGCTCGTCGAGCGTCGCCATCTCGGCCAGCAAGGCGTTCGCCAGCGTGGTCTTGCCTGAAGACGTACCGCCCGCGACTAGGATGTTCTTGCGCTCGACTACCGCCATAGACAGCGCCAGCGCGACTTCGGCGCGCATAATGCCGCCCGTCACATAGTCCATCAGTGTGTGGATGCGCGCGGCCGGCTTGCGGATGGAAAAGCAAGGTGCGGCCGACACCGGCGGCAATAGCCCTTCGAACCGCTCCCCGCCTTCCGGCAGTTCGGCGCTGATGATCGGCGCGCCGGCATGGACCTCGGCGCGGATGTTTGAGGCTACCAGCCGGATGATGCGTTCAGCCTCCGCCGGTTCCACCCGCACTTCCGTATCCACACGGCCTTCGCCCAGCAGATCGAGCCGGAGCGAACCGTCCGGATTGACCATGATCTCGAGGACGCGCGGGTCGGAAAGCGCAGCGGCAATCGCCGGTCCCATCGCAGTGCGCAGCATCGCCCGGCGACGGCCTTGGGCGGTCAGATTGACACCACCGCTCATTGTCCGCCTCCGTTATCGGAAGGCGTGGAAGCGATGGACCTACCGGCGGCGAGTTGCCGCCCTACCTGATCGACGAAGCGGCGGAAGCGTTCGCGTCCGACCGCCTGCGCGGCCTTGTCGGCATCGGGCAGCGGCGCGGTTACGGTGAGCTGGTAGCGCACGAACAGCGACAGGGTTTCGAGCAGCACCAGGCTGTCGCGCTCGATCCGGCCAAGCTGGGTGCTGATCCGGTCGAGCCGGGTCTTGAGCAGGTCGTCCACTTCGCGCGTCGCGCGTCGATTGAGATAATCGCGCAGCGCGTCGGCGACGATCGCGGACTTGGACGTGCCGGGCTTCGATCCCAGTCGCTCCAGTTGGGCGGTCAGATCATCGTCGAGGTAGAGGTGATGGCGGGGCTTCATCGTGCCGACCTCCGTCAGAAGCTCGGCAGGAGGTCGTCGCCGCGATCGGCTTCATTCATGGCATGAGCACGCTGCACGCTGCGCAGACCGCGCAGGCGATCCATGGTCTGCCGATCGGAGCCCGCGTCACTCTCGTCCTCGATGCCCGTAAGCACCTCACGATCCGGCTCTGCGGGCTGAACGCTCTGTTCCTCCGGCAAGCCGGGGTGGCGCTGCTGCTGCAAGCCGCCCTCGGCTTCATCATCGAGGGTCGCGCCTTCTTCATCAGCGGCGGGGATCAGCCCATCATGCAGACCGCGAATTTCGCCACCCCAGTCGTCGGGGCGCGGATCGGGCCGGTCAGCATAAGCCGCGTCGCCGTCGTCATTACGACCGAGATCGGGCGCGGGCAGTACGCGCGAGGTGAAATTGCGGTCTTGATAATAACGCAGCTTCTTCGCCCGGATCGGCGCAAGGCCAGACACCAGTACCAATTCGTCGGCGGGCGGGAGCTGCATTACCTCTCCCGGCGTCAACAGTGGGCGCGCCGTTTCCTGCCGTGACACCATGACGTGGCTGAGCCAGGGGGCGAGCCGGTGTCCGGCATAGTTGCGCTGAGCACGCAATTCGGTCGCTGTGCCGAGCGCGTCGCTGATACGCTTCGCCGTGCGCTCGTCGTTGCAGCTGAACGCTATGCGGACATGACAGTTGTCGAGAATGGCGTTGTTCTCGCCATAGGCCTTGCTGATCTGGTTGAGGCTCTGCGCGATCAGGTAGGCCCGGATGCCGTAGCCCGCCATGAAGGCCAGCGCCGTCTCGAAGAAGTCGAGTCGCCCGAGTGCCGGAAACTCGTCGAGCATCATCAGCAATTGATGCTTGCGACTTTTCTTCGGGTCGCCCTCCAGTCGTTCGGTCAGGCGGCGGCCGATCTGGTTGAGGACAAGGCGGACCAGCGGCTTGGTCCGCGAAATGTCGGACGGCGGAATGACCAGATAGAGCGATACCGGCGATTTGGCATCGACAAGATCGGCGATACGCCAGTCGCATGCGGCCGTGTTCCGCGCCACAATTGGATCGCGATAAAGTCCAAGGAATGACATGGCGGTGGATAGGACGCCGGAGCGTTCATTCTCCGATTTGTTCAGCACTTCGCGCGCCGCTGACGCAACGACCGGGTGGACCTTCGGATGCTCCTTGGTACCCAGATGATTGGTTGCCATCATCCGCCGCAGCGTGTGAGCGAAGGATCGCTGCGGATCGGACAGGAAGGTCGCTACCCGCGCGAGGGTCTTTTCTTCCTCGGCATAGAGGACATGAAGTATCGCCCCTACCAAGAGGCTGTGCGAGGTCTTTTCCCAATGCGAGCGACGTTCGAGCGCGCCTTCGGGATCGACGAGGATATCCGCGATATTCTGGACATCGCGCACCTCGTCGGGGCCTTTGCGCACCTCCAACAGCGGGTTGTAGCGGGTGGAACGCGGATCGGTCGGATTGAACAACAGGCAATGCGAGAATCGCGAGCGCCAACCTGCAGTGAGCTGCCAGTTCTCGCCCTTGATATCATGCACGACGACGCTGCCGGTCCAGGACAGCAGCGATGGCACAACAAGACCAACGCCCTTGCCCGACCGCGTTGGCGCGAAGGCCATGACATGCTCCGGGCCGTCATGGCGCAGATAGTCCCCGCGATAGCGGCCAAGGAATACACCGGCGGGGCCAAACAGCCCGGCTTTTGCGATTTCGGTACGCGAAGCCCAGCGGGAGGAACCATAAGTAGTGACGTGACGGTTCTGTCGCGCCCGCCAGAGCGAACCGGCGATCGCCGACGCGCAACCGAGAAAGCCGCTGGCCCCCGCCAGCGCACCGGCCTTGTCGAAGACCTGGGGTGCATAAGCTTCGTAGTGATACCACCAGGCGAAAAGCTGCCAGGGCCGATAAATCGGAATACCGAAGGCAACCGCCCAAGGCGTCCCAAGCTGCGCCTGATAGCCGAGCATGGATGCGGCCCACTGAGTAGCGGCCCACACGCCCAATATCACGATGGCAAAAACGACGAATATCTGCCCGACAAGCAGCTTGGTAGGGGTCATGGCATTGGCTCCGACTCGCGGGCCGCGACAGGCGGCACGAAGAGGGCCAAAGCTGGATCAGATCAGCGGAAGGGCGTTACGTCGGTTACACCCTGCCAAACCCGCTGAAGGCACGGTCTCGGATGCCGCCGAGCGGACATTGGTTGCCGCCCGCGCTATCCTGTATTGCAAAATGCAATACAATCTGCCATATGGGTTGGCGGAGTTGAAACATGCCGCAGCCCGCACAACGCAAAGAACATCCGCTATCCATGAGGCTACCGGATACCGACATCGCCATCATCGACCGTGCCGCTAGGCTGCGGGGGCGTTCGCGCACCGATTTCGTGCGCGATGCCGCCGTGCGTGCGGCCGAGGAGGTGCTGATGGAAACCACACCGATCCGCATGACCGCGGAAGGGTTCGACGCTTTCCTCGCCGCTGTGTCCGGCCCAGCGGTTCCCGTTCCCGAGATGGTGGAACTGTTCCGCCGCGTCGCGCCATGGGAAGCTGACCGTCCAGTCACCGGAGAATAATCCTTGGGGATCTCCGGCCCGGAGCCGCTGACGACGGCGCATGATGTATCCGGCTTCTCCTGCGGTAAGCCCTCGCTCGACCGCTGGTTGCAGACACGAGCGCTCGCCAATCAGGAAAAGGGCTTCACGGCGGTCATGGTGGTCCACGAAGGTGGGCAAGTCATCGGCTATTATGGACTTGCGCCGACGTCGATCATTCCGGCTGAGCTTCCCAGATCTATCCGAACCGGGCAACCGCCCGATCCCGTCCCTTGCCTGCTGCTGGCTCAGCTTGCCACGGATCAGGAGTGGGCTGGCAAAGGCATAGGTACAGGTCTGCTCAAACATGCGTTGCAGCGATGCGTGACCGCCTCCCGACTGATCGGTGGGCGCGCGTTGGTGGTCAATGCCGTGGATGACGAGGCGGCAACGTTTTGGCGAAGGTGGGGATTTCTACCCTCCAAGGACGATCCTCTGACCTTGTTCCGCTCAATTGGAGATATCGCTGCCTCACTCGGCGCTTGGGATCATTGAACGGGGCTGCATCCGCCACTACGCCTTACTTGGCCGTTGAAACCCGACTTTCATTCACGCGGCGACTTGAGGCGCTTCTTTGGCCCGGTGATCGAGGGGCCGCAAGTGCAGCAGATAAACGAGCATGGGGCCGGGAGGCGGTGTCGATTGGCAGTTCGGCCGGGGCTAAGCCTCGGCATTTGAGTCCAGGCATGGCGCCCAGCCAGTCCACTACCTATCTACTGGAGGAAAGGGGATCTCATGCCACGCGACAACCCGATCGATGGCTACATCAGCTATGCTCAGCGTGAACGCGCGCGTCGCGGCCGGCGCGCCGCCAGCTGTGACGTTTCCAGGCGATGGCTCCGCTTCGGTGATCCGTTCGATCCCCGCTTCGGAGAGGGCGACGCTGTCTGGGTCGACGTCCTCACCGATACCTACGACGACGAGGCCAGCTTGGACGCGCCCCCTCGCACCCGCAAGCTCACCACGCTAATGGTGAGAGTGGAGGATCTGCGTGCCATCCTCGAACAGTTCGACGAGGAACGACGAGGCGGGCTTGCAGTGGGATGACCAAATTCCTCTCCCCGGAATTCTTCGCGCTGAGCGACATCTGCGCCATACAGGGGCGGAGTTGGATACCGCTTCGCCAGAACGGCGAGATAGAGCACGAGAGCCCCTTCGAGGGGATCGGTGATATCCGGGAGTATACCGGCATCGCGACTCTCGCAGTTGCCTCCGCCGATCGTGGGGCGGTCGACGGCTTTAGCTGGAGCGAGGTTGATACCTCGGCCCACCGACCGACCTTCGATGGTGGGGTATATCGGCCTGCCGATGTCCAGTCGGACTGGAATCAGGGTCATAAGGCCGTCGGCACCCATCTGGTCCTGGCGCAGGCCCGAGGCGGCTGGTCTCCGGAAATCTGGCATCTCCATCACGATCTCGTCATCGCGCTCAAGCTGGAACGCGAAGGCGATGTGTGGCTCCGCCCCGATGAAGGATGGATCGAGGTCGCACGCCTCAAGCGGGACGAGGAGGATCGCCCCGTGCTTCTCGAAATTCGCGCCGAGATGCTGTCCGACTACCTGGTCTCCCGCGATATGGTGCTCTTCGCATCGAGCTATCACGAGCGGTCCGCCAACTTCATTGCCAAGCCGCCCTATGAATGGGCGGACGAGCACGTTCAGTCCGAAGCTGGCCGGGATACTCGCGAAAAATATATCCGTGACGTCGAATTCCTATCCGATCGGGGCCACAAGTTCAGAGGCCTCGGCGCGCTGTGGCGGACAGAGTGGTTCGAGCCGGGGGCACAGAGCATCCGCGTGCGGGGCGATCCTGAAGCCGACGAGGTGAGCTTCGCGGTCGGTCCTGATGGCGAGCGGAAGACGGCAGCGCAGTGTATCGGCGCCATGACCTATATCGCCTTTCAGCCATCGCTCGTGCCCGCACTGCTTCGATATCGGGGCGGATCGCTTGGCTGGTACAGCCGCGACACCGGCGGAATCGCAGGCGGCGAAACGGGCATCCATTTCGGGGTGAACGCGCTGGGGCTCATTACGATCTTCGCAAAGGACATCGCCAAGCTCGACGGCTGGGAACAGCGCGTCTGGGCCGCGCACAGCACGCCTTTGGACGGCGGCGTACCCGGCGAGCTTTGGGATACCCAGATGAACTGCAAGCCGGCAGGCACGCAGGCACCCGAAGCGCAGATCAGGAAGTCGCTGGACGCCCTCGACGACACCTTTCAAGAGCGGTTCGGCGCGTCATTGCTGCGGGAGCACGATTCCATCCCCATGCTCCTTCGGCGGACCCACCGGTTCCGCGCGATCGAGCTGGACGGTCTCCTTTCGCTCGCAAAGGAGCTGAATCGTCTGCTCATGGAGCGGGTCGATATGGACGCGCTGCGCGGGCCGGCAGGGCTCACCGCAAAGGATAAGCTCGGCACCTTGAAGGCCATGGAAAAGCTGCTGGAGCAATCGCTTGGTCAGGCGGATGCCCGCGCGATGATGGCGCCACTGTTCGGGATCAATGATCTGCGCAATGCCGATGCCCATCTTGGCTCGAGCCTCGTGGAAAGCGGGCTGCGGCGGGCGAACGTAGATCAGGCCAACGCCAATCCGGTCGATCAGGGGCGTCAGCTTCTGGAGACTTTCGTTGACACGCTGCGCGCCATAACGGCGACCATCGCGCCGGCGGTCGCCAGCTAGAGCGTCATCTCGACGCATTGGTCCGCCGAGATCTCGATATCCTCTTCGGTGTTTTTCGTACTCTCGTTGAACAGGCGAACCATCTCTTCAACGCCGTGACATGACCGAAGCGGCGGGACTGTCCGGGCCTCGGAGTCGAAATTGGGGGCCAGCTGACAGCCCTTGATATGAATGTCCTCGCTCGCCGTGAGCTTGCGCCAGAAGTCCGCACCGAAGGGTTTGCTGATGCACAGCAGAACATCAATGTCGCCGGGCTCATCCTTGTCACTGTTCACGAGGCTGCCGAACACGAAAGCGCGGTAAAGCCACCCCTGCGCGACGATGTGATCAAGCTCGTTCTTGAGCAGGCCGATGAGATAGCGACGACGATCCGTTGCGCCGTAGCGATCTACAAATTCCGCGAATTTCATCGACATCGTCAACTTTCAGTTGTCCGGGCTATGCTGCGATCAGGCCACCATTGCCCCTTGCAGCGAAATACGCCTGCATGTCGATCAGGGTCTCTCCAACGATCACTAGGTGCGGCGGTGAGCCAAGCTCTCCCCAGAACTGCATGAATACCGCAATCTTGCCTTTGCCGATCCCGGCATCCTCGGGAACCTCCCCGAGTGCAATCTTGAAGGTGTGCCCGGTCGCACCTTCAAGAGATGCGACCCCGGAAAGATCGCCGACATACCGCGCGATGTCATCCGATCGATTGAGGATAATGTCGGTGAGATAGGGGTTGAAGGCGTCGACTCCCAGCTCGGCGGCGACATATGCATGGGCCGTCTTCGCGAGCGTGCGCAGATAATGCAGGCGGTTGACGGGCCGCAGCTTGAAACCGACGTGCGCGATGCCGGCCTCGGCCGCAACAGCCTTTAGGATGGGGTCGGCGACCTTGCTCTCGACATAACGAAAGGGGCGTCCCTCCGCGAAAGCAGGGTCGATTGGGATACCAAGGACGCCCGGCGGTGGCGATTGCCAGAGGTTGAGGATCAGCGGCGCCGCGGCGATCGGAATCTCGCGCTTGCCTAGTTCGCGGATGGGCTCGCCCTTTTCGTTGGCCTCGACGAATTCGAGTGGCAGCGAGGTGAAGCGATCCTTCGGCTTTCGCGTCGGCGCTTCGACCGACGCGCGGAAATGACCGAGCTGGTGACGCAGAACCGACTGCTCGTAAGGCTGAATGATCCTCTGGCAGACCACGCAGCAGGATTTGTCAAGGATGGTCGCGTCCTTGCCTATAGCAAACGGCACTACATGCTCGTCGGTCAGCTCAACGCCGGCTTCTTTGCAGTAGATACACTTGCCAGGCGACGGTAGGTGTCGCGGCGAATCTCCATCAACATCATATTCCATCAGGATCATAGCGGCCGAACTTCCCACGCTGGCTTGACCGAGGCGGCGAGCATTTCGGTCGGGCTGGACTATCGCTCAAATGTCGGCGCCGGCCCCCTGAGATTCAAGTCGATCGACGTGGTTACGCCAAGGCACCTTTCCGCGCGCCAGCCAGCCTGCATGGGCTGGAGCTTTGGGTTCGGGGGGGGTGTATCAAAGTAATCCGACCTTCGTTCAGGCAGGTGCCGCCAACATAGCCGTCGTTCAGCCGTTCAAATTGGCTTCTCGAAAGCTTCCGTTTGTTCATCAAGCTCTCACGGTGGACCGACTGACCAGATCTGGGGACAAAGCCGTCGTTGCCCACGCCCCTATTCAATGCGCAACTTGCGCTGCATCAGGCCGAAGGAATCTTCAACCTCGTCTTCGTCCATCCACGTCCGCTTTTCGGCTCGACCAAGATGCAGCAGCGAGATCGTGAAATCGTAGTGGTCGGAGACGAGGGCGATTTCCTCGCATGGCTCGGCAAACCATACGTCTGCGCCATGCTCGATTGCGCCCTTGCTATTCAGAGGATCGGAGCGCGCGGCGAGGGACAGAGCGGGCACCGCAATCGGTGGGCGGCCAACCGTCTTGAAATATGCACCGGTCTTGAGCGCGCGATCACTCGATCTTGTCCAAAGAATATAGCCGTCTCGCGAAACGACGAGCACGGACCGGCGCTCGGTGAATTGAAGCCAACGTAACGTCGCCGCTATCAGCGAAACGTCGTATCTCGCAGCGCAAGCGCCGATCTCATCAAGGGTGGGTTTCGCTTTTGGGTCGATTTGTCTGCGGAAATCATCGAGAGGCATAAGCAGGCCGACGGCAAATTCGTTAGCCTGTTGCTCGATCTGTGCGTATTCGCTGTCCCAGCGCACCATGTCCTGGTCGCCGCATTCCATCCCATCGGGATATGCAAGGCGGTGAAGCAGGTAGTGACCGAACTCATGTCCCAGCGTGAAATTGATCCGGCCTGGCGACCTGATCGCATCGTTGTAAACGATCCCCCAACCTTTCTTCGCCGATGGGGCACGGTAGAGCGCGCCATCGAACCCCGGCAAGGACGCCCCCTTCACCAGCGTGATCGAGTCGTCAGGGAAACGCTGCTTTGAATATTCCTTGGCGAGCTGTGGAATATTGACCGGAAAACGCTTCGGTGCATCGCCGTACACTGCATTGAGCATTGTCGTGATGGAGTTTGCCCAGCGTTGCGGCGACCAGCTCTTGGTCATGTATCCTCATCCCAAAGCTTTATGATCTGACGCACTTTTGCCTTCGTCGCGGAATCCATCTTTCGATATTGGCGATAAAAACGCGCATCGGCCGCATCTTCCTGCGAGAGTTCATCACCTTCGTCGAGTAAAAACTCGATTGTCGTTTCAAGTTGTTCGGCAATTTTTGCGAGTTTTTCCGCAGACGGCCTTGGAGGGTTCTTGTTTTCCAGCTCCCATATATAGCTTTTGCTCGACCCCGTTAAATCGGCGAGCTTGTCCAGCGTCAATCCCTTCTCTTTGCGCAACTTACGAATCTTTTCCCCAAGGATATTTGCCAAAACCGCTTCTCCCGCCTTGCCGTGTTCGGTGTAGAGGTATTTTATAGGCTTGACTGCCGAATAGCAACTGTGCAAGCATGTTCGGAGTAGAGGTATAAAGTGTGCCTCGCGAGCTTTACGGAGCACAGCTCATGGGCAAAGGGCCGAAGTCCCACCACGTCGTACCGAATCCAAACGGCGGATGGGACGTGAAACGGGGTGGAGCAGGACGCGCGAGCGTACATGCGGACACCAAGCGGGAAGCTATTGATCGGGGTCGCGAGATCAGCCGCAATCAGGGCACCGAATTCCGGATCCACAATAAGGATGGCCGCATCGCCAGCAGCGACAGCCATGGCAACGATCCCAATCCGCCAAAGGGCTGATTGCGGTCAACAATGAAAGCGCAGCCCGTGATGCTGCGGAGAGTGAGGTAGAATGGCCTGGAATCAGGAACGTGCAGCACTACGCATCCAGCGGTTCAAAGAGACCGTTCCGCAAGGTGAAATTGTCGTCGAGGATTTTGCCCGGTATCTGGGTGAAAGGCGAGTTCTGAAGGCGAGCGGCGGGCTCACTGACGATAAACTCGCAATTCTTCGTGTGCCCCGCAACCGCGCCATCACAACGCACGGTGCGCATATCTATGCGAACCTCATCGATTTCAACGGTGTCCTTGAAGACGCTGGCGTTGAGACCGAAGCGAGCCATCGGCGCGCTTTAGAATTCCTGCATACACACTACAGTGCCTGCGACAGCCTTATCGACGAGTTTGATATCCAGCGCGTCGATTTCCACGGCTCACGTCTCCATGCTGTCGTGCTAACCCCCGAAGGGCGAGAGAACGAACCGGAGCGCATTCGCAAGGCGATCTCGTTTGCAGCGGCATTTCGCCAGATGGTCGAGCGCCTCGGCAACGATTTCCCCGAGTTTCAAACGGCGGTGCGGGTCGGCATAGACAGCGGTCCGGCGGTGGCAATCGATAGCGGCAAGCGTGACGAGCCCGACCCCCTTTTCATCGGTAGCCCTGCAAACCATGCGGCCAAGCTCGCTGACGGAGACGAAGAAGGCATCTTTCTCAGCAATCGTGTGCAGCACGCGAGAGACCAGAACGCGCCAACTTCCTTCACCGCTCTGGCAAAGGCCGTGGAAACAGGATTTCTGCAAGAGGGCGTCAGTGCCCGAGGTCAGACATTCGATGCCGACACGCGTCTGGCGAAAGCCTATATTGATTTTGAAGCTCAGATGAAGCGCCGCGAATATCCCGAGCAGGCTTCAGATGCAGCCTTCCGCTTTCACCATAAGGAACCGCCGCTCAAGGACATCGTGTTTGCCGAGCATCCCCCCAGCAACGCGATACGCATGCCACTGGCCTCGATCTTCGCAGACATCGACGGTTTCACTGCCTATGTGGATCACGCAATCCAGACCGAAAATGTAGCTGAAGCCGTTGCCAATCTGCATGTGCTCCGCGCCGAGATGGCTGCTGTGCTGCGGGAAGATTTTGGGGGGCGCAAAGTGCGCTTCGTCGGCGATTGTGTGCACGGACTTCTCGCAGAGGGAAATTCTCGCGAGACCAACGCGATGGATTCCATCCGTGCCTCAGTGAACGCGGCAGGTGGTATTCGTTCCTCCTTCGATCTTTGCAAGATGGCCTTGCCGGGTATCGCGGGCCTCGGCCTTGCCATCGGCATCGACTTCGGCCCGACACCAATCTGCCGCATCGGGCTTCGCGGTGCGGCCAGCGTCAGGACTGCGACAAGCCGCGCCACCTGCGTTTCGGAGAACGAACAGCGCCGGTGCACAGGAACGGAAACCGCGATAGGCGAGAAGGCCTATGCGGTTGCGCCTGCCGTCGTTCGGCAAATCTTTGGGAGTGAGCGCGTCATTTCCAACATGGATTATGATGCGTCGGCAATGCTTCTGGGAACAATGGCATCGCCTTACGTTTCGTCTGTGCAGGCGGAGCCGATGCGCGCGCACGCACCCGAGCCAATGAGGGCACATGCGAAGCTGTGAGCGGCCATGCCATCCCGTCATTTAGAAGGCAACTGCCCCGCCTGGTTTTCGATAGAAACATCGTCGTCGCTGTTTCTTGTAGGCACAGCGTATGTGCCCGGCACTCTCTGGTCGGGCTCCGGCATAAAATTGCACATACAGGGATATTCGACGCTCAGCGTTAGGGAAGAAACTCCCGGCACAAATTTCCCGGCCCGTTGTCCCGAACGCCACATACAACGCGATCAGACCTTTTGTCTGGGCCTGCATACTCTCGAAGTGGTATCGGACGAGACGGCCATTCAATGGTGGGAGCAACTAAGGCAGTACCTTTGCTGCCAGTCGATTGCCGAAAAGACAGGTATCTGGCCGCCAGCGCACGCGCTCGACCATGGCGGTGCAGGCGAATGGCACGAAAAGGCGCTCATCGCGGCACGCGAGCTTGGCTTTGAAGAGGAATACGCCGCCGCCTATCTGGGCGAGCCCTCATGGATCACCGATCCCAATCTTCGTTTTTTCGACAAGAAGGGCAACCCGATCAACGGTCGGGCACCATGCCCAATAGGGTGCAAGCACAAAAGTCGTCGCAAGTGGCCGATTGTGCGCAAGGACTGCAAGAAGCGGACGCTAATGCTGGAACTTGTCTCTTGTGAGCAGAAGAGGAAGTTTCATCTTGAAAAATACTGGCAGGATGCCCGCGCTTTGGGCGAAACTTGTTGCGGTAAAATGAAGTCGTGCGGATTACGCTGAAAGGATTGGAGGATACTATGGGCGCATTGCTGGATAGATTTAGTGGAGACGAAAACAAAGGCAGGCTCATAGAAGCGGTTTGCGGCCAGGATTTGGTCGCGAATGACAAGGACCTTGCCGAACAGATCGTTGCCGCCGGGGTGTTGCAGGAAATTGCCGATGGCGATGTCATCATCAAGCAAGGCGACTGGGACGACGACCTGTTTCTCATTCTTGCCGGAAAGATGCAGATCACCATCAACGGGCGTCCGCAGGCGGTACGCGAGGCTGGCACGCATGTAGGGGAGCTTACCGGTACATCCCCAGCGCGGCCTCGCACGGCTACCGTTTCGGCGATCGGCGAGGCGCTAGTACTTCGCCTCAAGCGCACTGCGCTGGATGAGATTACGCGCGATAGCCCTGCCTATTTGAAGCGGATGCTTGATGTGGTCGCAGGACGGCTTGACGAGCGAAACAAGGGCATTGGGCAAACAAATGACATTCCCAGAATTTTCGTGATTTCGTCATCTGAGAAGATCGGTGTCGCGAATGAAATCGTGCGGAATCTCGATTCCAAGGAAATTGCAGTTCAACTGTGGGATAAAGGGACATTCAGCATTTCCGATTATCCCATAAGCTCGCTGATGGACGCGATTGAATCGTCCGACTTCACGATTGCCGTTGTCGGAGCGGATGACACCCTCACCATGCGAGGCGAAACCCATCAAGTTGCTCGCGACAATGTCCATCTCGAATTTGGGATTTCTCTCGGCGTGCTGGGGCGTCGGCGATCAATGCTTCTAGTTTGCGCAGATGACGGCGTTCGTTTGCCGAGCGATGCAGCAGGTTTGACCACGTTGCGATATCGGACCGGTTCCGACGATGAAATGAAGCGCACGGTGCGCAACGCCTGCATCGAAGCGAAGGAGCACATTGAAAAGGAAGGCGTGTTCACCGACAGGCGCGCCCGCTGATTGCTTGATATGAGGTCCGAATGTCTTCTTTCGTCGATACGTTGAGCGATTCCGTCGATGACATTTTTTCCGTCGCCTGGGATGAGCGCGAGGGTCGGACCGTGCCGGATTCCGACAGCGTGACGCTCCGCAACGGTGCCGTGAAGCTCGATGCTGTGTTCCTCTACGCCGATTTGGCTGGATCGTCTCGCCTTGCCCGCGTTTGCCAATGGCAAACGACGGCGAAGATTATCCGGGCCTATCTCGACGTTGCCACCCGCCTCATCAGGGCCTGGGGCGGAGAAATTCGCAGCTTCGACGGTGATCGCGTGATGGGGGTCTTTATTGGAGACACGCCAAACAGCAACGCTGCAAACTGCGCAAGAGAGATAGACTATGTCGTTGAAAAGATCATCGCGCCGAAAGCACGGGAAAAATTTAAATCTGTGCGCGACAACGAGTTGCAAATCACCCACTGCGTAGGGATCGACGTGGGTGTGGCCCGCGCCGTTCGCGCTGGCATCAGTAATAATAACGATCTCATTTGGATAGGAAAGGCACCGGCATTCTCGGCCAAGCTTTCCGATGTGCGAAACTATCCCTGGTGCGTCTATATTTCTTCGCGTTCGTATAAGAAGCTCTCGGATAGCGCCAAATACGATGGCGACGGCAAAGATATGTGGGTCGGTGTCGAACGCACAGTTGGCGACGTTAAAGAAACTGTCTACAAAACCAAGGTGATCAGAAAGCCTTGATGTCCGTGGCTGCCGGACTTTTCCTGCGTTGCGAATTCCCCGTTTAACTCTCAATTACCTGCCGATGACTTATTGCCACGCCCTTGCGGGCCGGGCTCTCGTGAACCGCGCCAACCATTGGCTGTCACGGTCGGTCGAGTGTCCGGACCGTCACTACAATCACTTCAACGGCGCCAATCACCGAATGAACGAACGGCAAGTCCGGCCAGATAGACAAAGAAACCGGCCATTCCAGATCGTCGAACACCCCAGTCATTGCCCCTTACGAAATTGATGGTCCGCGCTGACGACCGATGGTCCAGCTTATGGCATCGCCGCGCACGATGCCGGAGACCTCCTTACCGATATGGCGGTCGAGCACCGGCCGCCATGGCACGAGGGTAAATTCGCGGCTCTTTTCAATCAGAGCGTAGCGGCCCGACGCGAGTTCGACCGGCCGGCGATATAGGCCCTCAATTCGCTCGCCGTTTCGGGCTTCGGCATAGCCCAGCCCGAGTTCGCTGGAGAGCTGCCCGGCGACACGGGCAAGTTCTCGTCGCCGCAGGGTGGCAAGCAGGTTCGTGCGGATGGCGATGCGCCCCTGTTCCTCCTGCGCCAGTCCTTGCGCCACCAGCCATTGCCGCCGCCGGTCGAGCGCCTCCCTCACTTCTTTGCCGAAGCCGGCATCGCGCGGGGGTTCCACTTCCGCGCCGACAAGCTGGCGATCGAGCCAGGTCGCGCCGTCGCTGACCACCTGCCGGTCGAGCGAAAGTGTGGAGAGCGTATTGACGATGACCGGTGCAGTCTTCGCCCGCTGGGCCTCGAACGCGGTGGCGCGCTCGATATGATCGGGCGCAATGATCCATGTGCCATCCGCCTCCCGCTTGATCCCGCTTCCCTCTCTGGCCAGGCCCCTGCGCATTGCCTCCAGCCGCCGGACATGGGTTTCGGCGAAGGTCTGCGTGGCATTGGGATCATGGCGCAGATGGATGTCGATGCTGTAGCGCCCGCCATGGGCGGCGGCGATCTCGGCCACAGTGTGATCCACGGCGCGGGCGATCGTCGATTTCGGGTCGATCCGTACCAGCGCACCCGCCGGGATCGGATCGGTCGCATCCCCCTTGCCGATATCGACATAATGGCTGCGCCCATCGGTCGCATCGACGATGAGATAATGGCGGTCGTTGATCTCGTCCGCAAGGCCGCGTTCCACCACCCGCCCCACGATCGGTATCATGGTCGCGGGATCGGCGATCGCATAGTCGGCTCCTGCGCGCTCCAGCTCGTGGTCGGTGAAGGCCCGCTGCATGGTGCGAATGATGTCGCCGCGCTCGCCCATCCGGCGCAGCACATCGTCCATACCTTCGGCGAGCCGCCAGCGACCCGGCGCGATCTCGCCCGAAAGACCCAGCCGACCAAGCTTTTGCAATCGCCCGGCGCGCAACGATTGCTGGAAAGGATCGCGGTCGGCGGCTTCCACGATCCGATCCTGATCCATGTCACGCAGCAGACGCCGGTCGATGCTCGTCAACCGTTCCTGCTCCATCTCGCGCTGCAGCCGGTCGCTGATCTCGAGATTGGTGCGCGGCCCCAGATCGAGCGACACCAGTTCGGCGGCGCGTTCGCGGATGCCACCCGTCAAATATTCGCGACCGATGACAAGGTCGCGACCCCGCTCGTCCTTACCACGCAGGACGATATGGCTATGGGGATGGCCGGTGTTGAAATGATCGACCGCCACCCAGTCCAGCTTCGTGCCCAGATCCTGCTCCATCTGTGTCATCAGGCGGCGGGTCAGCGATCTGAGATCGCCGTAGCTTTGACCATCCTCGGCTGAGACGATGAAGCGGAACTGATGCCGGTCGCCGCCCGCGCGTTCGAGAAAGGCGCGGCCATCGGCCTTTTCCTGTTCGGCGGTGTAGAGTTGGCCCGGCGTGCCGTCGCGGGTGACGCCGTCGCGCTGGATATAGCGCAGATGCGCGCGTGCGGCGTTCATTCCCTTCGCCCGGTCGAGCCGGACGATGCGTGATTTGACCATGACACGGCGCTGGCGAAAAGCGGCGAAACGGTCGCGCGAGGCGAGCACGCGGCCGACGCCCACGCCGACACCCGAGCGGTTGCCGTGGAACCGGCCCCGGCTTCCTCCGCCGGACTTGATGCCGCCGGCGAGATTGGCGGCCTGCAAGACCTGGCTCATATAGCTGCGCCCGCGCCGGATAGGGGTGCTGCGCTGCTTGCCGAGACGCGGCTTGATCTCGTCGTCATCGGACATGGCGCATCCCTCCGGCTTCTGCCGATGGCGCCATGGAAAAGCCCAGAAATCCGGGGGCTTCGACGGGGTATGGCGCCACAGCCTCCCGGATGGCGCCATCGGCGATCATCCAGAAAATGATGTGCAGACAATGAGTTATGGCGGAGTGCCCGAAGGGCATGACGCCATTTCTTTGATCTTGCCTTACCCTTTCTCCCCTCGGAAACGCTCCCGTCCTTCGTCTTCCTGCCTTTGCCGCGATCATGGAAAAGGCCGGGAACGACGCCGGGCGACACCGTTCCCCAAACCCCGTCAATCCTCCCGTCGCTGCCGCTCCAGTTCTGCCAGTGCGTCCTGCAATTCGGCCTCGATCTGTCGGATTTCGGCCGGATCGTCGTTCCATGACAGTTCGGCCCGAAGCTCGTCGATATGCTGCTGAATGGTCATCATCGCCTCCTGATCTTCGAAAGATGCAGGCTGCGCCCGGTATGGAGCGGGTCGGGTCAAGGACCGCGAAGCGGCCGCGCGAGCGGCGATGCCGGGCGCGATTTTTTCCGGCCAGGCAGCATATCAATGAGGAGGGAACCTGCCTTGCCGAGCCGGAAAAAATCGTGTCCGGCGTCGTCCTTGAGGCGGCCCGATCCATGCCGGATACTGGGCTGGTCTGAGCGGATATCCTCCTCTCCACAAACGCCGGATCTCTCATTTCTGATCCTCCCGCGACTGTTCCAGTGTCGCGAACAGCGGGTTTTCTGGCGGCGCTTCGCTGGCTGTTGGGACCGGTTTGCTCACCCTCCCCAGCGCGAAGAAGAGCCGCGTTCCCGACAGGATCGCAGGCGGCATCGTGGGCGTGGCCGGTGCTCGCGCGAGCTGGGAGATATAGGCGCGCGTCTCGCCGGGAAGCGGCCTTCCTGTGCGCAAATGCTCCGCGTAACGTCCGGGGCCAGCATTATAGGCGGCGAACAGACCGGGATATCCGAAGCGATCATACATGGCGCGCAGGTAGGCTGTGCCCGCCAGGATATTATCGCGCGGATCATGCGGATCGGGACCAAGCCCGTGCTGGCGGCGCAGAGCTTCCCATGTGCCGGGCATGATCTGCATCAGTCCCATCGCACCGGCGCTGGAGGTGATCGGACGGCCATGGAGATGCGTTCGGCCTCGGCTTTCGGCCTGCATGACGGCCGTGATCCATGCCTGTGGTACGCCGAACCGGCGCGAGGCTTCGGCGATGAATGAACGCCAGCGTTCGATCGCCGGAGAGACGTGTTCCACCATTGGCGTGGACTGCGCTAACGTCGCGGACGGTATCGCGAGCGAGAGCAGAAGCGGCGTGAAGGGACGGATCAGCGCAGCCACAATGGCACCGCCTTTCCAATCAGCGCGTCCTCATTGATCGGTCCGAAATAGCGACCATCGAACGAGTCCGGCGCATCCATCAGCAAGAACACGCGCCTGCCCCGGAGCAGTTCGCATCCGTTCCACCAGGGCAGCGGGCGACCCTGCCGGTCGGCGGTGCGGCGATCCGCGACCTTCGCGCCATTGACGAAAATCTCGTAACCGAGCGCGCAGACATCATCGCCATCGCGCGCGGCGATCCGCTTCAGGAGCGGCACATTGGCGGGCAGATAATGGCGCGCGGCGGCAAGCGAGCGAACGCTTTCGGGCGTGTGTGCCAAAACCATGTCGCCAGCGCGGAAACGGGCATAGGGATCAACCCGCCACAGCCCGATGGGGGCGCTCGCCGACGCATTCCAGATCAGGCGCGGGGCTGGCCGGATGGCGAAGTCGAGCGTCGTGGTAAGCCCGATCAGAGCCAAGCCGATGCTGCCTGCGATCAGGACCGGTCGGCGGCGCCCCCGAAGCTGGCGGGCGAGTGGCGGATGCCATTCGAGCAGCGGTGCGGGCGTGGGTTTCGGGAGCCGTTTACGCATCGCGGCCTCCCATCGCCGGGGGCATCTGGCCGTTGGTGCGCGACCACTCGTCGAGGTCGTCGATATGGTATCGGATGAAACGGCCATGGCGGCGGAAGCGCGGGCCGAGCCCTTTCCACCGCATCTGTTCGAGCGTCCGCCAGTTGAGGCCGATATAGAAGGCGGCCTGTGCGGTATTGAGGAACGGGCTGCCCTTTCGCGCCCGCGCTGCGCGGGCGTTCGGATCGTCGTCGTCCATGTCTGATGCTCCTTTTTCGGGCATGGAAGCGACGGGTTCATCGCCTCGGATGCCGGAGAGCATTTGGACGCGCCGGGGTGCGCTCGGGCAGGCCCGTTTCAGCCAGCCCCCGGATTCGGGCGATCCAGGAATTGGATACGCAAAGCCCCCGCGCCGGAGAGGACGCGGGGGCCTGCGAGCCGGTCAGGCAGCTTCGTTGACGATCACGGCAAGCACGTCGTCATCGTCCTGCCCGGCGGCGCGACCGAGATTGGCATAGATCGGCCACTGCGCGATCTGCGGGTGGAAGATGCGCAGCGAGATATAGGGCTTTCCGGTCTCGCGACTGACCTTGATCCAGCCAGCGCCGAGCTCGTTCGCACCGCTGTAGATGCGGAAATCGGGCTGGCGTTCGCTCGCCTTGGCGGGATTGGGAACGATCTCGATGCCGACCGGATTGCGGCGGCCGAGGAGCGCGATGCTCCCGCGCATTTCGTTGGTTTCAGGGTTGCGCGAGACGATACCGAGAGTGGACATGACATATACTCCTTTACTGTCCGCCGGAGCCGATCCCCGGCGATGCATGGACCGTGATGGGCTGGCCGGGACGCCTGCACCCGCAAGGGCCGGAGCGTAAGCGAAGGACCGGGTGCGCGGGCTATTTTGGAGCGCAGCGACCGCGAGGAGCCGCGTTCACGCGGCGGGGAAAATAGGCAAGCGCATCCCGGTTGCGGGCGGCCAGGACCGCCCATAGGTCCGACATGCAGCCGAGATCGCGCCCGGTGCGAGATGCGAAGCGAGGCCGGTTGTCCGCCCAAGGACGTTCTTTCGCGTCCCCGAAGCCTGCCGACATATGAGCGCAGGATTGCCGGACGATGCTCTGTCGTCGGGGGAATCGCACCTGCCGCTTGTGCTGACGGAAGGAACTGATAGCATGGACGGCGGTCGATCCGACCGGACCTGTCGCCGGGTCAAAGCGGATCAAATCTTTACGACGCACCGATCCTTTTCGGGCCGTCACGTAATCGGCGAATGACGGCTAAATACGAAAGGAACGGTCGCATGGCCGCCATTCTGCTGACGCATGCCAATCTTCATCACCTCAAAAGCCGCCTGCGCACGGCGCTCCCGCACGTCAAATCCAGCTACATAAGCGAGGGGCTGGCCGCCGCGCTCGGCTATCGCACGCACGCCGCGCTGCTGGCCGGGATGAAGGCATCGCGCGAAAAATATCCGCCGCTCGCTCGGGTCAGCGACGTGAAACTGACTGAACGGTTGAGTGACTTCGGCGCAGACGATCAGGCCGTTGATCTGAGCGGCATGGCGAGAGAGGCATTGCCCGATCCGATCTGGAGGGCTTTCGCCAAGCGTGAGCGGGCAGCGAACGACAACTGGTTTTATGCCTGCCAGCGCCGCAACGTCCCTTTCGTCTATCTGCATATAGGACGCAAATATTGGCGGCTGAACTGGGACTGCATATCGACGGAGAAGAATTATGACGCGCATCTCCGTGGCGATGCGGGCACCACCTTGATGCGCGCCATGTTCAAGCGGTTTCAGGAGCGCACCAGACTCGATCCAACCCAAGCGATGTTCGATGGATCGACTTTTGTCGGAACGGTGGATGGCTTGCTGCCGCAGACGGCCTGCGATTTGGCCGACGATTTTTTCGAAATGCTGTATACGCCGGTACGCGCGGCATAGCCGCGTGTACCGGCGCGATTTTTCAGGCCAGACATGGTGAAAGGGACGGCGATTGCCGTCCCTTTGTTAATTCACTCCGCCGCGACCGCGTAGGGATCGACCGGCCCGATCTCGACGGGAAGCGGCGTGGGCAGTCCCTTCATATGCGGCTCGATCTGCTTCCACTTGGCGAGGGACGCGAAAGGCCGGGCAGTATAGCTGGCCGCGGGGAAACGCAGCCAGCGGGGAACCCAGCCCTCGACCTTCCTGCGGTCATTGCTGCCGGTCAGGCAGTCGCGGACAATAGCTTTCTGCGTCTTCACCTTCTCCGCGATATTACCGTCCGCAACCTTTTTGCCCGCCACTTCGCGCAGCATGGCATTCGCCACCTGCCGGTCACGGACAAGATCGAACAGCGCATCGTCGGGAGTCCATAGCGCGCCCATATCGACCTTGAGATAGCTGCCCACGGCCTCGACCACGGCGCTGCCTGCTTCCATCGTCTCGCCCATGACCACGGCGAGAATGGCGAGCACATCGCCGTCGCCAAGGGCGAGCAGCCGGGCGAAGATCGCGGCGGTTCCTTCGCTCCTGCCATTCCCGCCCGTGACGGTCGGTTCCTCGTGCGAGAAGTCCAGCAGCGCCAGAGCCGCGCGGCGTCTGGCATCGAATAAAGCTTCCGCCGTGCTGGTTTCGACGCTCTCGGCGGTCGCCTCATTGCGGCAATGGGACCTCTCGGTCTTTATGGTCCAAAGCGGCGATCCGGTGATGGCATGGGCGACCATCAGGCGCAGCGCGGCGCCGGGATGGTCGGTCAGCACGGCGCGGGCGGCGGCATGGCGGTGGAGGTCGATATAGGTCTGCAAGCTGCTCGTCGTCTCGCTGCGCTGGTCGCGCGCGGCCTGTTTGTCGGCCTCGGTTTGGCCCGATCTGGCTTGCTGGGCGCGGGCCTTCTTCGCCTCTTTGCCCGACAGGTAGCCCTCGTGGATTTCGACTTCGCCGCCGTGGGTGATGCTGATGAACACCTTGCCGCCCTTGGTCTTGGGCGTCCGTTCATATTCCCACGCATGGAAATAGCGCCCCGGTTCCATGATTTCGACATCGGCCCAGCCAGCGGCCAGAAGCTCGTCGCGCCTGACGGCGATGGCTTCATTCTGTGCGCGCCAGAACTGATCGGCATCGGCGAAAATGCCGTCCTCGCCGAACAGGTCAGCGACGATCTTGCCCTTATATCCGTCGAGCGGAAAGATCGCGTTCTTGGTGGAAATGGACGCGCCGCCGAACAACCATAATTTGAGTTGCTGGCCGGTGGGGACATATTCGTCCGGGCTGTCGAACAGGGCCAACCACTCCTTCTGCTGCGCCTTGGTCGCAAGGGTCAGATGGCGGACGCTCGCGGCATTGATCTCGCCATCACGATAGAGGTTGCGGATGCGGGGCAGCAGATTGCCGAGTGCAAGGATGCGGCGGACATAAAGGTCGGTAAGGCCGAAGGTCTGCCCGATCTGTTCGGGCGTCCGGCCTTCCTTCTGCACGAGGCGGGTGAAGGTGTCCCATTGGGTGACTTCGTCGGGATCGAGCCTGCCGATATTTTCGATCAGCGAGGCTTCCAGTGCAGCGGCATCGTCGCCCGGCTCCATGATCGCGCATGGCAGGGCGTCGGCTTCGCCGTTTTCCTGCGCGGCAAGACCGGCGGCATGGAAGCGGCGCGCGCCTGCGACGATCCCGAACATATCAGGCTTGCCCTCGTCCTCGCCGGGACGCACGATCAGCGGCACGATGACGCCGCGCGCCTTCACGGTGGGGAGAATGTCGGAAACGTCCGGGGCCTTGTCGGCATGGCGCATATTGGTCTTGCTGACGAACAGCTTGCCAAGTTCGATATTTGCGAGTTGCATGGGTCTTCACTCCTTCTTGGGGTGGACCGGCTCCGTTCACTGTTAAGGGAATTGCGGCGGACGGAGCCGGGATAAACGCGGAGAAGAGTCCGCGCGGGCTCATCCGTCCGGGTCGGGCGGAATCTCGGTGTTTCGGTTCAATTCACGCGCGCGCGCCGCCGTTGCCAGTAGCCGCTCGTCCTCGGTGATGCGGCCCGCGATACGCGCGGCATCGGAATAGACGGTGAGGCCGAAGCGGGCGCGAAAATACAGATCGCGCTCGATCCGCAGGCCATAGGGAAGGCGGACCGATGCGATTTCGGTGAGGCTGAACGTGCCCATTTCCGGGCATCCGAAACCAAGGTCGGCCAGCCCGAACAGGGTGTCGCCGTCCTCATAGAGTTCCGATGCAAGCCATGTCGCCGCGCCGATGGGATTGAACAGCTTCAAGAGCGGCGCATGGTCGGGACCACGCGCGGCCCCGTTCGCCAGCAGCTTCGCGCGAAGATCGGGAGGAAGCGGGATCATGCCGCCTGCCTCCCGTTTTGGTCTTCGCCATAAGCGAGGATATAATCTGCGGCCTTGCTGGCCTGACCCGCTGCACGGAAGATCGCGCGGTTATCCTCGCGCATGACTTCGAGCCATGAGCCGACATAATCGGAATGGCGAACGGTCGGCGCGATGCCCAAGGCCGCGCAGATGAACGCGGCTGAAATCTCGGCGCACAATTCTTCGCGCGCATAGGGTTTGGACCCGAAGCGGCCGGTCTGGTCGCGGTCCAGCCGGGCGCGGTGGCCAGTCCAGTGCGATAGCTCATGGAAGGCCGTCCGATAGAAATTGATCTGATCGCGGAACGCCGGTTGCGGGGGCACCTGAATATAGTCACCAACGGGCGAATAGAATGCTTCCCCGCCGCCAATGCGAATATCCGCGCCCGTGGCGGCAATAAGCGCCTCGGCATGGGGGACGATCTCGCGTTCGGGTAAGCGCGCTTCCTGCGATGCCAGCCCTTCGCGCAGCCCTTCGCATTGCGCCACGTTGAAGACGGTGAACCGCTTAAGGAAGGGAACGGCGCGGGCGTCTTCGCCGGTTTCCTGCGCCTTGGCTTTTTCGGTCTCGGGAATGAAGCGGTCGGCATAGACAACACAAGTTCCGCGCTCGCCCTTGCGGACGCTGCCGCCTGCTTGCCTCGCCTGCTTGAAGGTGAGCCAGTTTTGCGTGGGATAGTCCCCCTCGATGGCCGCACCCCAAAGCAAGAGCACGTTGACCCCGGAATAGCGCCGGGCGGTGAGCGCGTTCATGGGCAGGCCGGGACCGCCTGCAACATGAGAATCCCACGGCTGGACCCACGGGAAGCGTCCTGCCTCCAGTTCGGAAATGATCTTGCGCGTCACCTCGTCATAAAGGTTCGCGCGGGGCTGCGTCTTGTCCTCGCTGCCCTCTCCACGCGCGCGCCGTTTGCCGGAAAAGCCCATGCCTAGCCTCCTTCACTGGCCAAAAACCGACCGCAAACCCGCCGGGCGTGGGGGGTGGGCGGCAGGAGCGACCAGAAAGGCCCGCGCCCAAGCGGCGGGCGGCACCCGAGGCGGGGCGAAACGAAGAGAAGCAGCCAAGCGGAGCGCAGGCTTGCCGCCCGCCGCTGCGGGCCTATCAGGGCGCGGCGACCACCCTCCGCGCCCAAGGGGTTGCAAACCCGAAAACGCCGGCGCGCATCGGCGCGCCGGGCAACCGACCGGGGGCGGGCACGCCCCCGGCACGCGTCAGCGATCGTGACCGAATGGCCGGGACGCGTGGCACGCGGCCCGGTGAAGCCTGGCGACGACAGGAGCCTGGCGGAATAGAGCGCGACCGTCCGCACGCGGACGGGACGCCATGGACATCAGCCTTCGCGTTACCAATTTCCATCCGACAAGAATCTTCGATATCCAATCTCGACACGCTGTTCGGCCAGTTTCAGCAGCCGTCCGATCTTCTTGCGCGAAGAATCGAAGCTCACCGCGTCGGCCATTTTCGGTCCCAGAACGGCGATGACGGTTTCCCGCTGGCCCGCCCCGGCGCGGCGCGCATCGAGCACCTGCAGCGCCTGGACTCTGCGGGCTACGACCGGGTCGGCAGGAAATAGCGGGCGCGGCAAACGTTGAAGGCGCCAGAGAGCGGACAGTCGCCGCAGCCCGAGAATCTGGGGAAGGACGTGACGCAGCGACGGCACCGTGAAGGCGAGCCTCACCGGCCCGTTCAGGATCGTTGCACCGTGCAGTTGCAGCCGCACATGACGAAGTCCATCGGCGATCAGCACATGCTCTGTCCCGCCATCCCGCAGGACAGCGATGCTGAGCGGCAAGTCACGAAAATCGAGCGCGTTGGCGTCACCGGCGACAGCCTTGCGTGCCCTAGCTTCCAGCACTGTCGGATCGCGATCCGCCCGCCAGAAGGCAAGGCCGGTGTCGGCGTCCTCGGCGAAATCGAAGCCCCCGTGACGCGGGCTCGCCGCCGGTCAGAGTCAAAACACGGATCGGCGGATTCGGGCGCAGAATATGTTCATGAACAGGCGATGCCGGCAGATCGGCCATTTCGGCATGGCGGCGGGCAAACGCGAAATCGACGGCTGCGCGGCCGAGCTGGAAGAGCGGGCGATAGGTCGACCCGTCTCTCCAGTCGCGTGCTGGCGCATCCGGCGTTTCTGCCCGCATGTGCGCGGTCCTCCCCTTGCGTCCTTGATGGACGGATCGGATTGAGGGCAGCCATCGTGGTGAACCGCGACTACCTCAAGACACGGCGAGACACCGTGAAGAACAAAGGTGCTCCTCCCCGTAAATCCGGTGATTGTTCAGATAGATTGGCAGTGGAGTACGGCTATCGGCGGAAAGTTTTTTCATGCCGCCAGCCTTCGTTGGTCAATATCAGTGAAGCCTTGTCTTCACCCTGCCGAATACTCACCGCCCTCGCCATTCTGGGAAAGGCCGCGCGCAGGCCGGGGTCGGCGCTCCAGGGCGCAATATCGTCGAGCCGGTAGTTGTAGCGGACCTGCGAAACACGCAGGCCCATCAACTCACCGGGCTGCGTCCAGGACATGACTTCGATAACGTGGCGCCGAGCGAAGCAGAGCTCATTGCGACCAAGAGAGGCGTCGGCCGCCTTGCCGATGAATTTGGCACCTTCACTGGTCGGCCGGTAGACGAGATAGTCGATGAGCCGATTTTTGCCCGAATAGGACGGCTGCTCTTCCCGCCTTTTCTCGATCGTCAGCAAGCCCGCCGCGACCATGGCTTCATAGCCTGTCCTGATGCGGGAATGTGTGCCGACACGGATTTTCGCGGGCATGTCGCCGACGTTCACGCATTCGCCATGCTCGTCGAACCAGCTTTGCAGGGCCGCGCGGAAGTTGCTCTCTGTCGCATCCTGGACGCCGCCACAACTCGTCAGCAGGGCGGTCATCGCGGCCAACCCCCACCGGCGGCCGGTCGATTGATGGAAATTATCCCGCTCCTCGAACCCTTCGCGTAAGTTCATCGCCGTGAACCCAGATAGAATTCGACCGGGATGGTGAGTTCGACTTCGTCGGGCATGTCCTTGGGAATGGCGGGCAAGGGTTGTGCCCGTTTCAATGTGTCGAGAGCCGCCTGATCCAATGTCGTGAAGCCGGAGCTTCGCAGCACCGACGCGGTGAGGACGGAACCGGTCCGGTTCATCCGAAACCGGATCTGCACCGTGCCTTGCTGGCGAGCCGCGCGGGCGCGCGAGGGAAAGCGGCGATAGTGTTCCAGATGCGCCAGCAACCGTGCTTCCCACTTCTGCTTCGTGTCGCTGGAAAGGTTGGTCGCGGCAGGCGCTGCGACACTCTTGGGCGCTGTGGTTTCGGGAACGGGCGGACCGGGGTCGATCACCGCTTCCACTGGCTCGCGTAATTCGCGCATCAACGACGTGGTCTGGGGAAGCTGCACCATCGGCGGCGGTGCCACTATTGCGGGCTCTGGCTTGGGTCGATCTTCCTGTCGTTCAACCTGCTTTGGACCAGTGGCAACCTCACGAGGCGGCTCCGGAGGCGCTGCGAGAGGCTGCAATTCGACGACTAATGGAGCGGACGGCGCAACGACCATCGGATGCACAACCTGCCACGTAAAAAGCGCACATCCCAACACAAGAGCGGCAACCGCCGCAGTGCCGGCGATTCCGAACAGCCGCGTTCGCCAGTCCATCGGCTGATCGCAATAGCGGCTATGGCCTGGAACGGCATAATTGGCCTTGGTCGGATCGTCCTTGTCGCCTTCGGCGGTACGTTGATCAAATCGATAGGAAACCATGGCGATGTTGCTGGCGAGCAATTCGCCTTCATCGTCCGGCACCCGTTGCAGATTATCCCTCATTGCTGATCCCCGGCGTCGGACGGCGGATGATCCATATGGCGGTAGCCAGCATCCCCGCCGCCACCGCGACGGCCAGACCCAAATTCGGCCGCACTTGCAGCCAGAACAGCCCGTAACCAGCCGTCATGCCGATGCAGGCCGCAACCTTGGCGTGACGCGGAACGGCGCCAGTTTCCCGCCACGCGCGAAGGCTGGGGCCGAAGCGTGGGTGACTCAGAAGCCAGGCTTCCAACCGAGGTGAAGACCTCGCAAAACAGGGCAACGCCAGCAGCATGAAGTCAGTGGTGGGGAGGAGCGGCACGAAGATGCCGACAAATCCCACAGCCACCAGCGACAGACCAAGCACCAGCCAGCCGGATCGGACTACACGCCCGCGCCGGAGCAAGGCTTCGGTCGTGGGCTTAGTGCCGGGTTCAGCCCCAGATTCAGCCAATGTGGGCATCGACCAGTGCCTGCACACGTGCGAATGCGGCATTCGCACCTGCCACCGCGCGGGCGTCTTCCTCGGCAGAAAGTTCCGCCGCATCGAGAGCCGCGGTGAACGCGCGCCAGTGCGCCGCGGGGCCCTCGGCGGCAGGCGCGAGATATCGTGCGCCATGTTCGTCGGAAAGGCCAATCCTGGCCGCTTCCTTGCGGAGTAGGGCCGCGCCCATGTTCGACCCTTCGGCCACATAGAGCCAGCCCAGCGCCGCAGAAATATCTATAACATCGGTCGCCGAAAACGCCGGTGGCGTGTCGTCATGAGGAATGGCTAGGCCGAGGTCGGCAAGGTCGGCGGCGATCAGCGGCAGGCGCCGCCGTTCCAACAGGCCGGGCAAAAGCGCCTGCAAGGCTGCATTGTCATACAGCGCGTCGATGTCCCGATGGAAAAGATACTGGACCGTGACGAACCGGCCATAGCCTTCGACGGTAGCGAAGGAAGCGGCCGCCACGATCGACTTGTCGAGCCGGTCATGGGTTTCGTGGGTAAGCGCCTTCAAACGCTTGGCGCGGGAAGGTTCGAGAATATCAGTCGTCATAGATGCTCCTGTTGCGATGAAAGATGAGGGGCTGGGGCAAGCAGCCTGAAAGCAGGACGCGGGGCCGGGTCGGCGAACGTTAGAAGGCATAGTCCATCCTCACTGCCAGGCTGGTTTTTCGGTAAGAGTAAAGCCAGTCGACAGTGCTGCTGACGCGGCTGTGTTGGACAAGAAGACTGGGCGTCAGGCCGGCAAAACGCAGCGCAAGAAACCGGACATTGGCGACATAATTCTGTTCGCGATCGCGGCGCTTGGCCTCCAGCAGTTCACTATAGGCGCGATAATCGCGCTGCCGCAGCGAAGCGAAGGCGAGCAGGTTGACGGCCTGCCCGAACTGCTTGTTCACGCCGAGCCGCAAGCCATATTGGCGGTAGGCATTGACCGGATCATCCGCTTCCTTGGCGGTGAAGTCTGGCCCAGCGAACACCGTCCAGCCGTGCGGGAGCACTTTCCAACCGGTCAGCAAGGCTTCGGTTAGTGCACCATCGTGATCCTGGTAAGACGGCAGACGATAGTTGAACCAGCGACGGCTGAGTTCAATCCGGACTGCAGTCGTCGCGGAAGGATTGACCATCGTTTCCGCCCGGATGCCAACGGCATCGTAGAGGATATCCGGGCCAAGCGATCCGATGTCGAATGAAGGCGACAGCGTGAAACTGGTCCGGGCGGTGCGATAATCATAGCCCAGCTGGGTCGTCAGCGTGGTCTGGCTGTACCTGCCATGGTCGGGATAGATATCACCGTAGAACAGCACGCGCTCGTTAATGCCGCTGTGTCCGCGAAGCGGAATGCGGCGGCTGATGCTGCTCTCGAAGTTGATGCCCGTCGCCTGAATCGGATCGGGCACCTTGCGGTCGATGAGGCAAGTACCGTCCTCTCCTGCGAGCAGGCAGGTATAGCTGGCCGACGACTGGTTGAGATTGCTGCTGTAACCCGGCCCCAAGGCGATCGAGCCCTGCCAGCCGCGCCGCTTGGCGAGAGCTTGCGTAAAGCTGTCGATGGTCCGAAGGACGCCCGTCGCCTTGTCGCCTTCGTTCAAAAGGGCAGCGCGGGCGGCTTCGAACAGATGGCGCGCCTCGCGATCCTTGTGGTTCTCGAACAGCGCGCGCGCCAGCTCAAGTTGGCCAGGCACGAAATCGGGCTGCAGGCCAAGAAGTGTCCGGTACTGGCGTTCTGCTTCAGTCAGCTTGCCGGCAGTCCGCGCAAGCGCCCCCCGCGCATAAGCGACAAGCATCAGGTCACGATCTTCGAATGCCAGATAGGCTTGGAGAAAGCGCCGGACGTCTGGCCATTGCCTGCGTGCAACGGCGACATAGAGCGCCTCGCCGACATCGCTGACCATATTGGCGACCGCGTACGTCTTGCCATCGATCTCGATGGTCGATGGAACGCCGTCCAGATCGTCGGCATCCTTCAGCAATTGCCGTTCGACCTCGGCGTTCTGATTATCGAGGCTCTGGTCGAGGCGCAGCCGGGTATCGGCATTGCCCGAAGTCTGCGCGGCCGCGGTGCCAGCAAAGGTGCTAGACATGGCAAGGCTCCAGGCAAGCCGGTAAAGAAATTGGGCACGATAAGTCGTCACGAAATGCGGGAGCCCTGATGGAAGAAAGGGGAATGGCCGGGAAACAGAGGCGCCATGCGGCACCCCTGTCCCATTGCCGTGGCGGCTGCGAAGGTTCAGTTCTTCGTGCCACCGAACGCGGTGTTGTATTGGCGCGCGGAAGAGAAGTTCACGATGCCGGCCAGCGCGGCCGCGTTTGCGCCGAAGAAGCGGCCCGAAACGATGCCACTCGACGCCACGGTACTGCCCGACTGCGTCGCTGTTGCGCCGGTGCCCGCGAAGTTGGTGCCAGCGATCGTCGCTGTGCCGATGTTGACGGCATAGCCTGAAACGGAATTGGCAATGCTGCCGGACAGCGTCCCTGATGTACCCGATCCAAAGTTGGCGGTGAAAGTGCCGGTCAGCAGGCCCTTGTTGGCATAATCGCTGACGCCCTTGACGGAATAGGTCGCCGAACCGCTGGTAGGAACGCTGGTGGTGCCGCCGTCATCACCCGCATAATAAACGGTGTGCGTACCGTCCCCGACACTCGACGTCTGCGACCATTCGCCGAAGTAGAGGTTGGCGCTGCCGACCTTGGCGAAATGAAAGACGCCAAGATTGCTGTGATCGGTAGGAACGCTGGTCCCGGCGTTGATAGTGCTGACTCCATTGCCGTCCGTGCCAACCGAGGATTGGAGACCTTGGAAATCAACGATCGCACCAGGCATAGCTGGGACACCGATGCCGGGTCGGCCGGCCACATGCGGTCCAGCATTGACGTTGCTGGTCCCGATCGTGACCTCGCTGGTGTCGCTGGAAGCTCCATATATGCCGGCATGGGCAGTCCCGGCGAAGGATGCCGATGCGACAAGCGCAATAGCAATCCGGTTGAGATTCGAGAGTTTCATGCTAATTCTCCTACGTTCGAGTTGCCTGTAAACAGGCGCTTGCCTCCAGGGTTCGCCGCTGTTTCCCAGCCGTTGCAAGGATCGGGAAACGGTGGCGTCCCTGAATTTCCATGATCAGAATCGCCCTGTGAGACTGAGGCGAACCGTGCGCCCCGGCGCTGGGGTAAGTGAGCGGCTGAGCGGATCGAGATAGTAACGGTCGGTCAGATTCGTTCCGACCAGCTCGGCCGTGAAGCGATCGTTGAGACGAAATGTCGCGTAGGCATCGAGAGTGACGATTTCGTCCCATTTATAGGGCACATTGAGTGCGTAACCGCCGATCCGATCCGCGATGGGGCCGCCTATGAATTCGTCGAGCTGGGGATTGTCGTAGGCGCTGTACCAGATCAGCCGCCCGCCAATTTCGAGCCGGCGATCAAGGAAACGGCCGCCAAACGACCAGTTGATGGTATCTTCGGGGGTGGCTTGGGTCAGCAGATAGCTGGAAACAAAACCATATTTGACGCAGTCCGGCACCCGGCCACGCGAAGGATCCTTGAGGATCGCGAAGCTGGCGTCGCATACTTTGTTCTTGAGCATGTGGGCGGCGCCGATTTCGGTAAAGAAGCGACCGTTGTCGAAGCGTGCCTGCAGCTCCAGCCCTTCGATCACCTGCTTTTCAAGGTTGAAGAACATGAGCTGTGTCGAGCGCTCGATCACATCCCTGGTCGTGTTGCGATACCAGGTCAGCTTCAAGTCGGCATGTTGCCCTGCGCCTAAACCGAAAAAGTCACGGAGGTCCTGAACATAGGCCGCCTCCCAGGAATAGATGTGTTCGGGCTTCAACATTTCGAGCGGGTTGATCGATGCCGAAAAACCGATCGTGCTCTCGAACATGCTCGGAAAGCGGTAAGCTTCGGCATAGCGCAGATAGGCGCGGCTGCCGCCCGAAAGATAGGCGGTCGCCGATACCATCGGCGCCCAGCCATGGCCGGACTTTCGCTTCGACTCGGCTGTCGCCACAATCGACTGCGAATTGACCGAAACAGAGCATGAATCCGCGACATAGTTAGCAACGCCGTTCAGGAATCCGTTGACGCAGATGTTGTCAGCGCGATGATATTTGCCTTGCGCATCGGCTTGCCACAACGGCCCGGCATGGGTGGTGTTGAATGGGTAGGGATTTGCGGCATAAACCTGCGTGTCGGCATCGGCGAAGACTGCCGCCAGGTCGGACGGTAGGCCAAAACCTTCCCAGAACGCGATCTGCTGCGTCCGATAGGCGTCGACGCCGAACTCTTCGGTCTGGTAGCTCGTCCCGTAGTCCGAGGTCACGACATTGTCGATCGATCCACCTCGAATGCCGATTAATTCCTCCAGAAAGTCGTCATGCGCCCAGTATCCCGAATAGGTGAGGCCGGCATTGAACTTGAGAAAGCTTGTCGGCCGCCATTCGCCTTTCAGGCTGATCCGATATTCCTCTCTCCGGCCCGCACGGGGATATTGGCGCCAGCCATTGGCGATAGCATCGCTATACTCGTCATCTGACCGCAGTTTTTCACGGCTCCAGTTTCCTTCCAGCAGCAGGTCGAACCGTGATGACAGCTTCATCTGATTGCTTGCCGTCAGGCCGAAACGATTGTTCCTCGCATTGCCGAGTGCCGTGTTGGTGATGACCGGGGCGTCGCTCGATGCCGCATTGGGAAAACCGCCAGCGCTATAGGTGTCGCTGACCGTATGGGTTGCCCACAATTGGGCTTTCAAATCGATCCACGGACTTTCCGGCTGCCATTTATACTCAGCGTTGTAGGCCTGGGCATGAACCTTGCTCAGCGGCCACTGGATATTGCCAAACCCGAATGAGGAGATGATCCGCGAGGGAATGATCTCACCATATTTCGAGCGGCTGTCACGAAAGCCGAGCTGCAAATACTGATCGTCGGCGATGCGCCAGGTGCCTTTAAGCAACCAGGACTCCAACTCGCTTGACGTATTCGGCACCTCATTGCCAGGTTCGTAGTTGAGCCCAAGCATTCGAACGAAGGTGTCTGGCGCCAATTCAAGATCATCTTGCGAATAATAACCAGCGTTGTGCTCTCCGGAGAAATAGTTGCCCCGTTTGCGCCAAGCGTAGGCGCCGAACAGATCGAAGTCGCCGATACGACCCGCGACCGCTATGCGCGCCGCCTGGTCGCCTAGCGAGACGAATTCGTTGTCGTCGGCCATGCGCGGCGTGATCCGGAGTGTAGGATCGGCGTAAGGGAAATTGGGCAAGCCTGGGGTTCCCAGAGTGCCCGGAAACCCTTCCACGGTTCGATAGTCCTGCCCCGTCAGCAGCGTAGGCAGGCGCGGCGAGGTGGAATTGTTGCCACCCTCCAGCTTCAGTTCGAAACCGAATGTCTGGCCCGGTTGCAATATGTCGTCGGCGTCGAGCGTGTTGATGACGACCGCACCGCCGGTCGATCCATTGACGTCGCGCGTCGAGACCGGACCCTTGAGCACCTGCACGCCCGATATCAGGCTGGGATCGATATAGCTGCGGTTGCTTGCGCCATTATAGCCGCGCCAGACCGTCAGTGCCTGTTCGGTCCCGTCGATGATGACGGGCACGCGCCCCGGCCCCTGGATACCACGGATGCTGGGATCGATCGCCCCACTGTTGCGCGCGTCCCCGCTGAAGACATTGACCATGCCCTTCAGCACGTCGGCGGGATTGGTGCCCTTATAGCGCTCGACTTCCTCCTTGCCCATGTAGGTGGAGGAAAGGTCCTGATCGTAGACGGCGTCCTTTTGTCGTTGGTCACGCTCCGCGCCGGTTTCACCGGCCGGCATGGCGCTGCCTTCCACGCGCAGGGAACCCAGCGCGATCGTGTCGGACGCTATCGGGCCTGATGACGCGATGGATGCGGAGTGCAAAGACACGATGTTGCCGTCGATCCGCGCAACAAGGCCGGTGGAAGCAAGCAGGCGGTCGAGTGCCTGCGAAGCACTCATCGTGCCTTTGACGCCCCGAGAGGACAGCCCCCGGACCTGATCGGCGTCCATGCTGACTTGGAGACCAGATTGCCGGCCAAAATCTGCCAGTGCGTCCGCGACCGATTGCGGCGCGATATCGAACGAGCGCACTTCTTCAGCAACGGTTACCTGCGCCCGTGCAGCCATTGAGGTATTCAAGCCACCAACGGCGACCGAAGCGAGCAGCGCCCGCACCCAGAGCTGACGCCTCCCAAACTCCCGGAAAATACCCCCCGAATTCACCTGACCAATTCCTTCCGTTACAGTTCAATGACTGACTATATTCGCTAATGCGAGTCAGTTGCATAAACTTAACGTTGGAGGGCCGATGAATTCCGGAAAAATCTGAATGACAGAGAAAAAAGTGTCGTCGCGCCTAGCGGACAGTCACGATCCGCAGCCACGGCGAGACATGGGAAACCGAAACCTTATGCGCTCGCGCCAGTGCCTTCAGCGCAAGATCGGGATCGCGCAGGTCATAGATCCCGCTCACATGACGGTCACTCAGCCCCGGGCCTCTGGCGATGATATAACCCTTATACCAGGGACGAATACGATTGATCACGTCGCCAATTGGCAGATCATTGACGATAGCAATCCCATCGCGCCAACTCGCCACGCGGTCGGGACGGACTGTGCCCCGTGTAACCACGGTTCCATCCGTCGACACTGACTGGCCCGCCACCAGTTCCACGCGATCCGATCGCATCCCGTCCGACGCAGTCACGGCGACACGACCGCGCTGAACGGCAACATCCGTACCGCTGTCCGTTTTGCGCACCGAGAAGGCCGTGCCGAGAACGGTGACGGTGTTGTCTCCGGCTATGACTTTGAATGGATGTGCTTCGTCGTGCGTGACGTCAAACCAGGCTTCGCCGCGAAGCAGTTTCAACCTGCGGCCTGCGGCATCGTTGGAAAAGGCAATTGCCGTGGTGGGCGCCAGTTGCACCCTGCTCCCATCGTCAAGCGTCACCTGCCGGAGTTCCCCGGCCCCGGTGGTCGCATCAGATTGAAGCTGAAGCGCGACATAGGGCACTGCAATCCAGACAAAGCAGGCGGCCACGGCAAGCGAGGCGAGCGCACGAGCGGGCCGGGTGTTCCGAAACCAGGTGCGTCTGGCCGATCCCGACGGCAGGGAGGATATGATCTGAGGTGACGGCCCCGCAAGCACTATCAGGTCGGAGACCCTGGCAGTTTCCTCCCAGGCGGCGAGGTGAGCCGGACTGGTCGCGAGCCAATCCATGAATTCCGCGCGCAGTGTATCGTCTTCCGGGGCATCCTCTAGTTGCACCAGCCACGCGGAGGCTTGGCGGCTGAGATCGCCGCCCCGGCAATGATTCTTGTCAGGCCCCGTTTTCATCCCCGCTTCCGCATGCCGTTCTGCACTGCCCCACTGACCAATGTTCTGAATGGCTTCATGCATTGAACGAACGGGACGCCAAGCATTCCGGAAAATTCAGCAGAAGGTCAATCACGGCGCCGCAGAGCCTTCTTGCAATGTTCGACACCATCCATCACTAGTTCCTGTGCTAGGCTTTTCGAGATGCCGAGTTCAGCGGCGATCTCCACAAGCTTCATCTCCTCGAAACGGTGCATTTCGAAAGCCCGCCGGGTCCGAATGGGCAGTTGCGCCATGGCCTTGTGAAGCAGCGCCAATTCGTCCTTCGCTTCCAGATACTTCTGCTGAGAGGGTTCATCGCTCGCTACCAACGCGGCGGCGACGGTCGCATCCGACGCGAAGACCTGATTTTCGCGCACCCGGCGCCTGTGCCGATCCAAAACAAGGTTATGGACGATGCGGAAAAGATAGCCTTTGGGTTCGTCAAGCACGCGCGCACTGGCCGCTGCACGGAAGCGCAGCCAGGCTTCCTGCACCACATCCTCAGCTTCGGTCGAATCCCCCGTAAGTCTTGCCGCGTAACGGAGAAGCTCCGCCTGAGCGGCGACGAAGACCTGGAGGGAATCCATCTTGGACACCCGCACCGGCTCCCCTTGTTCATCAATGACAACCAGCGAGATGCGTAGCACTTCACTTATTGCGAACCAATCGCAAAAATTCTCGCAAGCTCATGAGCCGACGATGTCCAGTGCCATGCACGCCGCAACGGAAGGAAGGGCGTTTGGTCATTTTCGCATGGAATGCGTTCAGATTTCCTCGGCCTGACGCGCGCTCAGATAAGTGCCCAGCAGGTCGCCCGGCTCGAGATCAAGTGCTCTTGCCACCGCTACGAACTCGACCACATCCACCCGGCGCTCGCCCAACTCATATTTGGCGACAAAGGATTGGTGGCGTCCCAGCCGGGTTGCCAATTCGGTCTGCGTCATCTTGGCGTTCTTGCGGGCATCGATCAGGATTTCCCGAAGTTTCTGCTGTTGGGGTGAGCGAAGTGAACTGGGCATCGGGTCCGGCGAGTTGATGGGGCCGGAATTTCCTTTGATCCCAAATTCGGATTATCCCATAACGGGATTAGGAGGGTCTTTGCCCAATATCGGAATGCCAGAAATGGTCGAAATCGAACCTGGGGTCGCCGATCTCGCTCCTACGGCAGATCAGCTCACACAGTATGATGAGGCAAGGCTGTGCTTGTATTTGCGCCTCCTCGACGCCGAAGCCGAAGGCGCAGACTGGCGGGAAGTCGCTCGAATCGTCTTGAAGCGCGATCCCGCCGGAGAACCGGAGCGGAGCCGCCTGTGTTGGTCCACCCATTTGAGCCGTGCGAAATGGATCGCTGCGACCCGCTATATGGAATTGTTCGGTCGCATTGAAACCAAGAGCACCAAGCAATGATCGACATTGCACGAGTTCGGGCGGGAAGCGCTACTGACTGGAAAATCCTTGCCTGACGGGGCAAGCCGATTGAACTTCGAATAGTACCGAGCATTCCGCGAACAGGATGCGCCATTCGGCGCATCCTGTTCGCAGGCTTCAATAATCGATCCCGATCTGCACAAGGATCGTGCGGCCAAGCGCCTTTGAATAGCGCTCGTTCCGGTTAAGCATCTGCGATGTCACCGTATAGTAATCGTTGTTCAACAGGTTGCTGATGCCCAGCGTGATGTCCGTCGGGCCGAGCTTGATGCTGGTTGACGCGTCTATACGCGTGGTGGGCTCGACCTTGCCGGTATAGAAGGTTCCGACCGGACCGTCGGGGAACTTGTCGCGGCCGCCGGTATAAGCGACCTGGAGCCGGGCGTTCCACCTGTCGGTGATGTCATGCTCGATGAAACCGTTCAGCGTTTCCGGGCTGATCCGCCGGCCGCTGAGCGGCGTGTCGACCTTGCCGTCACCGTCCGCGTCCCGCTTGCCTTCGGACCAGGCGAATACCAGACCCCAGCGGGTTGCCTCGCCCAGCTTGCCATCAAGCGTCGCTTCAAAGCCATGAATGCGTTCCTTCTCGCGGATGATCAGCGCTTCGGTGAGCGCGAGCGGATTGATGACGAAATCGGTGCCAAGCTTCGAGGTGCTGATGAAATAGGCAGCGCTTGCCTTGACCCCACCGATGTTCAGCCGCGTGCCGATCTCGTAATTATTGACCATCGCCGCCTTGGGCTTGAGGATATCGATCGAGCTGAACTGCGCATTGCGGAACGGTCCGCCGATGTCAGGCACGGAGAAGCCCTGCGAGAATCCGCCAAAAATCTGGACACCCTCGGTCAGTTCGACGGTGGCGCCGATATTGACGGGGGTCGCGCCATAGGAAAGCTTGCCACCCTCGACCGCGACGCCGGTGAGACCCGCGACGAACGGATCGATCTTCAGGCGAAACTCGTCGTGCCGGATGCCCGCGCGCAGGGTAAACCAGTCGGTGAGCGGCAGATCGGCCTGGACGAACAGGGCAAAGTTGGTCTGCCGCATCGGCGGCGCGAAGGCGCGCCCGTCAATGGCGGTCAATGGCAATAGCGGCTGCTCGGTGATGTCGCGGTTGATATCGAAGCCCCAGAGGATCAGACCCCGATCCAGGCCCAGGCCCAGGCCATCGAGCCTCGTCTTAAAATCGGTCTGCAGCCCGTATTTCTGCGATTCAATGGTGGTCTGGGTGCCGCCCAGCCGCGCGGCTTCGAAGCCGAAGACCGAATAGTTCTTGAGGTAATAGATCTGACTGCGCAGCGAACTGCCCAATATGTCGCTGTTGGTGTAAGCGAAATAGGACACGAAGTTGCGGTTGCGCTGGTCGAGCGCGCGCGGGTCCTGTGCCTGTTTGACCGCCCCTGCCGGGATACCCTGCGCAATATTGCCGGGCACGACGACATAATCGGTGTCCTGCGTCTGCTGATAGTAATTGGCCATCGCCTCGATGCGCTGGGTGCCGCCGAAATCATAGCCGACCTTGCCGTAGAAATTATAGATGTCGGAATCGGCGATGCCGCCAAACAGATTGGGATCGGGCGGCAGGCGCTTGCCGTCGGCATCGAACTGACCGTTCACCCGTTCATAGCTGCCGTTGACGTTGATATCGACGCCGCCGAGCCCGCCACTGGCGCTCTGAAAAATATAGGGCCGCATGCTGTCGCCGAAATGCTCGGTCGAGAAGCTGGTGCCGATTTCGGTGCGGAACTTCCACTGATCTGAGGCCGCGCCGTTTTTGGTGATATAGTTGACGATGCCGCCTGCACCGCCCTGGCCGTAAAGCGCTGATGATCCGCGAATGACTTCGATACCGCCCAATGCGGTGGGCGCGATCAGGCGCACATCGCGCCCGCCGTCGCGCAGCGGATTGGAAACGGGAACGCCGTCGATGAAGATGCGCATCGGGCGGCCGCGAAGGCTTTGCCCCACATTGGCCGCGGTATCGTTACCGGGAGCCACGCCCGGCGCAGAGAAGGACAGGATCTGCGCGATATCACGGGTGGTGGCGAGTTGGCTTTGAATCTCGTCTTCACTCACCACGCTGACCGAGCCCGGAAAGGTCTGCACGGAATCGGACAGGCGCGTGCCGGTGACAATGATGTCAGCCGGGCCGGACTGATCGTCCTCATTTTCCGCTGCCTGGACTGAGACAGGAAAGGCCAGTGCGGCGGCGGTGACGAGAAAGCGCAGTTTCATGAAATCTCCATTTGAAAAGGTGGAAAGGACGGGGCCACATGCCCCTCATTCTCCGATGAGTTTTGTGGGGATCAGCGCGAAAGCGAGAATGAGGAGTGCAAGCGATGGCCAGGCCATGACGCCCATGCCGCGCCACATGGCGGCGAGGACGCCGCCGCTGCTCCGCGCAGTAGCTTCCTGCCGCAATCGCAGCGCGTAGATGAGTACGCCGGTGACAGCGAGACCGGTCAGCGCCGCGCCGCAGAGAAACCAGGCTATTCGCGTGGTTAGCCCGCCCCACGTGCCGAAGTGCAGCGGATCGGCCGCTTCGGAGATGCGCTGGTGAAGCGATAGTTCCTCGCCACGCACGACTTCGACCACGGCCTCACGGTCGGGATCGAGCATCACGGCGTTTGCGCGCTCGCGCACGAGCAGCGCCTTGGCCTGGCCCATGACCACAACGCCGCCCGGCTGGCCTTTCGGAAAACCGATCGAGTTGATGCGTAAATCAGGAAACTCCTGCCGGGCTTTGGTCACCAGCGTGTCGAGCGGTGCCCCGCTGGCCTGCGCAGGCGCAAGCACTTCGGACGGGCGCGGCACCGGCGCGGCCCCACCCATCTTCTCGACGAAGTACCAGACGCCGGTTACGCCGATCAGCGCCACGAACCACAGGCTCCACAAGCCCACAAAACGGTGCAGGTCACCTGTGAAGCGACGCCCGTCATTGCGCCGGTCCTTCCTGCGTCGCGGCACACGGAAAAAGCCGCGCCACCATTTCTTGTAAACCCAGAAGGCGGTCACGATCGAGGCGAGCAGCGGGAAGGCGAGCATGGTGACGATCGGAACGCCGATCGCGGTCGGCAGCATCAAGCTGCGGTGCAGTTCGCGAAACAGACGCTGGGCATTGAACCAGGGTGTCAGGCCACGCACCTGCGCCGTCCAGGGATCGATCTGGATACGGAAGCGTTCGCCATTCGACCGCGCAGCAACGGCTTCGACCGCGAACCATGGTTCCGAAGGCGCATAAATCCATTCGATCCGCGCATCCCCCGCCGCCTCGCGCGCCGAAGCGGCCAGCCTTCCCCAGGATGCTGGCGGCGACTGTTGTGGCGCGACCTGCATGGCAGGCGTCAGCAGCCAATCAATCTCATGCGAAAGCGTCGCGATCGTCCCGGTCGCCAGGATGAAGGCAAGGAACAGGCTGAGTTGCAGCCCCGCCCATTGGTGGACGCGCCACCAGAGCGAGCGCTTGCCCTGGCATTTCGCCTGCGCTCCGGTGACGGCGACCGTCGCCATTAGAGCTTCCAGCGCAGCTCGGCAAAGACGGTGCGCGGTTCTCCGGGGAAATGGCCCGTGCGGTCGATGAAACCGGATGCGGCATAGGTCTTGTCGAATATGTTATCGACGCGCAGCAGAAGGCTCAATTGCGGCGTGATCTGCTGGATCACCGAGGCGTCGAAGATGGCGTAAGGCTTGACCGTCTGCCCTGAAATGCTGACGCGCCTGCCGACATATTCGCCGCCCAACGCCACCGCAGTTCCCGTCGAACGGAACTGATAACGGGTCCAAAGGCCCGCCTGATGATTCGGCGCATTGGCGAACCGATCGCCCACCGCATTGGTCAGCGACTGGCCCGGCACGGTCGCGGTAATGCGCGCATCGTTATAGGCGTAGTTGGCGGTCAGCACCCAATCGGGCGTCACGTCGGCGGATAGTTCGATCTCGAAACCCTTGCTGGTGACTTCACCGATGGGTGCAAGATCGTCGACGCCATCGGAACTGTCCCCGTTCGGATCGGCTTGCAGCATATTGCGGCGCTTGATCTGGTAGACTGCCGCATTTGCCTGAAGCCTGCCGTTCAGAAGCGCCAGCTTGACACCGGCTTCGACCTGCTCGCCGGTGATCGGTGCAAAGGGGCCGCCGGCCAGTGGGTTCTGCGAGTCCACGGACTGGGGCTCGAAGCCTTCCGACCAGCTGGCGTAAAGCGATAGGTCGGGACGCGGCTTGAAGATCAGGCCGCCCCGAAAAGTCCAGTCACCATCCTCATAGTCCGTGCCGCCGAGCAGGTCGGCATCCTTGTAGCGGTCGTAGCGCGCGCCGCCGACGACTATCCACCGGTCCGACAGGCTGAGCTGGTCCTGGATATAGAAGCCGTAGCGCGTGCTACGGGTGTCAGTCGTCCGCTTGGCGATCGCCTCCAGATCGTAGAAGGACGCGCCGGACAGACCATAGCCCGGATTGGAGAGGCTGAGCAGCGGGATGTTCGGGTGGGTCACCGTGCGGCCCCAGAACGCCGCATTCTCGCGGTACCAGTCGGCCCCGATCAGGAAACGATTGTCGAGCCCCGCGATCCGTCGGTCGATGGTCGCATTACCGGAGAAGGTAAGCGCCTCGGTCAAGCGCTCCTGATCGCGCAGTTCACGCCGCGAGGCGTCCACAACCCCATCGGCGTTAGTATCGACCAGACCGCGAGCCTCATGATATTGCTGCCTCTCGCGCGCGTCGAAATAACGGGTCGCCAGCTCGACCGCGATGCCATCGGCCGGTTCGGCCTGAAGGCGCGCCTGATAGACGGTCGCGCTGAGATTGAGGAAGTCGGTCTTCTCGTTGGTGTTCCAGCTTCGGCTGGCGAGGAAATTGCCGTTATCGTCGGTGGGCACACCGCGCAGTCGCGCCGCGCGGTTTTTCTGGTCATAATGCGTCACCTGGCCGATGATCCGGACATCCTCGCCCAGCTTTGCGGTCAGGCCACCGTCGAGGATCAGGGATTTCTCCCGCGTGTTGTTCCGGAACGGGTCCATCCGTTCGTAATAGGCGCCCGCCCTTCCGAGCAGGAGGCCATCGCCTGCGATCGGCCCGGATATTTCGCCCGACGCGCCATAGCGTTCATAGTTGCCCAGTGTCAGATTGGCCTGCGCCGCCAGTTCTTCGGTAGGCGTCTTGGTGACATAGTTGATAAGGCCCCCCGGCTCTCCGGGGCCGTAGAGCATCCCTGACGGCCCTTTCAAAACCTCCACCCGCTGAATGTTGAACAGCTTGGGCACCGAGAAGGCGATGAAGGGATCGCCGCGCAGATTATCGTAGAAGACCCGGTCCTGACGGAAACCGCGAAAGGTCACGCCGGAATAGCTGAAGGTCGTGACACCCGCGATGTTGCGATAGAGATCGGTCGCATCACGCGCACCTTGATCGTCGATCAGCGCTTCGTTGATGACCGTTACCGATTGCGGAATGTCGAGCGGATCGCTCGCGCCGCGCGCCACCGAAGTCGACTCCACCCGGTAGAGCGCCTCAGCGCGGCCGGTGACGATGATCTCCGATCCGGCTTCGCCGGCGTCTGCGGCCCTCACGGCGTAGGGCGCCGTCAACAAACCCAATGCGGTGGAGATGTGGCAAATGCGGATGATTCTGGTCATGCAACCCCCTGTTTGGGGTGCCATTAATAATAATTATTCGCATTAGCAACCCTACAATGGGAAACTGAAATGAATATCCACGGTGCGGCGAGAGATGATTTCCTTTTTTCCGAACGGGTTATGTGACTTCAGGGTAAGGGCGGCCGGTTGTGGCCGGGCAAACTCGCGTGGGCCCAATGTCATTAAATGCGATTGACTCTCAATAGCGTAATAATTAGGTCACCCCCCATTGCATGGGGGAAATATGAAACATCACTGGTTGTCGTCTGTATCATTGTTCGCTGCCCTGGCCATGCCATCGGCTGCGCTCGCTGATGAAGCAGCGCCGGCAAATGAGCAGAACGAGATCATCGTCACCGGCGAAAAGGCATCGCGCAGCCTGCAGGAGACGACGGCATCGGTGAGCGTGACGACCAACAAGCGGCTGGTCGAAGAGAATATCCTGACGATCCAGGACGTCTACAACCGTACCGCCAATGTCTCGGAGACTTACGGCGCTTCCGGCTTCTCGATCCGCGGAATCGACCAGCGCGGCGTTTCGGGCGGCGGCGACGCGGCCACCGCGACGGTGTTCGTCGATGGCGCGCCCGTGCCGCAGGACGTGCTGTCGAACGGCCCAACAGATATGTGGGATGTGGCGCAGGTCGAGATTTTTCGAGGACCGCAATCGACCATCCAGGGTCTCAATGCTCTGGCCGGCGCGGTGCACATTCGCACGCAGGACCCGACCTTCGACTGGGGCCTGAAGGGCCGTGCGCTCATTGCCTCCTTCGACACCACGCAATTCGCCGTCGCCGGTGGTGGACCGCTGGTGCCCGGAGAGCTGGCCTTCCGTGCATCGGCGGAGAAGCGAGACTCTGACGGCTATATCCACAATACCACGCGTGACGAGCCGGAAAGCCCTGTCGATTCCATCTCGATCCGCGGCAAGCTGCTCTGGACGCCGTCCGCCTTACTCGGCTTCGAGGCCCGGCTGGGATACCATCATTTCGAGACGAAGGGCGGCTACCTGTTCACCTATGTCGACCGATCGGTTCCGGATTATTTCGATAACCGAACCAACCCGTCTGATTATCCAAACAGCAGCGATGTCGAGAACGATCAGGTGACGCTGGACCTGCGCTATGATCTGGGTAGCGGCCTGTCGCTCAGTACGCTCGGCACCTGGACGAACACCGACTTCATCCGCAAGTATGACGGAGATTCCTCGGCCGCCAGCAGAGCATACAGCGACATCGCGGGCGGCGCGGAAACCTTCACGCAGGAACTGCGGGTCAACTATGAGGGCGATCGGCTGAGCGGTCTTGTCGGACTGTTCTACTATAATCGCGACCAGTATCGGCGCGCGCATCAGGTGACGCTGGTGCCGACGCCCGGCCCGACGATCGCGAACCTGTTGACTCCCGCGCTGGGTGCCCAGACGGCAGCGCAGGTTGCGGCGCTCTACACGGCCGCGCTTCCCAACATACCGGTCGACTACACATCGGATTTCCCGACCAAAGTGGAGACGATGGCCCTGTTCGCCGACGCGCGCTATCGCCTGACCGACCGGCTCTCGCTGCTGGGCGGTTTCCGTTACGACCGGGAGCGCAACAAGATCGGCGGCGAGGCGATTGCAACGTTCGTTGGTACCTTGCCCGACCCTGCCGCATACGGCGCGCTTGCTCCGGCCTTCGCCGGGGTCAATGCTGCGGTGCTCGGGCTGGTCGATGACGCCAACGGCTCGGCGCCGGCAGGTACACGCACCTTCAATGCCTTTCTGCCCAAGGGCGGCGTGGAGATGGCGTGGACACCCGATATTGCCACCGCCTTCGTCGTGCAGCGCGGCTATCGCTCAGGCGGAAGCGGTTTCAACACAGCCCGCTCGCAGCTCTTCCCATACGATCCCGAGTTCACCTGGAACTATGAATTGTCGCTGCGCTCGGCATGGCTCGACGGCCGCCTGACGGTGAACGCCAACGCCTTCTACATCGACTGGGCCGACCAGCAGACCACCGCCAATTTCGGCAATGGCACCTATGACACCCATACGGTCAACGCCGGCAAGTCGCATCTCTACGGGTTCGAACTGGAACTCGCGCATCGCGTGTCGCCAGTCTTCGACTGGTATGCCAGCTTGGGCCACACGCGCACCAAGTTCGACGAATTCGTCACCGACGTTGGTTCCATCACCGATCTGTCGGGCCTGGAATTTCCCTATGCGCCCAAATGGACGCTGTCGGGCGGGGCCAATGTGCGGTTCGGCGGCGGCTTCAACGCCAATGTCAACGCCAGCTACCGCAGTGCGGTCTATACCGACGTGTCGATCCCGCAATCAAACAGCCGCGTTGGCGGGCGCACGCTGGTCAATGCCCGGATCGGTTATGAGGCCGAACATTGGAGCCTGTCGTTGTTCGCCAACAATCTGTTCGACGAGAAATACGACCAATATGTCAACAGCTTCACCAACTTCGCCATCATTGGTGCGCCGCGCAGCATCGGCGTGATCCTGGAAGCGGGCTTTTGACCGGCGCGGAGCTCCTCGGCGCGATGGTGGTCATCCTCGGTGGCGCCGTCCCCGGAACCTGGATGCTGCGCCGCGCCTGGAGCCTCAAGGCTGGCAAGGCGCCATGGCGCTGGGCGGGACTTACCCTGCTTTCCTTCAGCATCCTCTGGCCGGCATGGCTGCTCGGTGAGGCGCGCGGACCGTTCATCGCGGTGACCCTGCTGTCCGTCGCGGCGTTCGGGGTGATCGCATCGGGCTATACGCTGCGGCCGGCCAAGGCGAGCCGCGCGGCGCGTGAGGGGTTGGCGCCTGAACCGGCGGAACGCGCGCCCAGCGTCTGGCGCACGACGCTGCGCTGGTCGCTCGCCGGCCCCATCGGCATGGTCGCGGCGGTGGCGCTCGGCGTCAGCTATGCCGTCTGGGCGCCGGGCGAACCGCAGACACGCCTGCTGATCGGTGGGCTGATCGTGCCCGTCGCTTGGGGCGGCGCGATGGCGTGGACATTGGCGGACAGCCGCATCCTGCGTGCGACCGCCGTACTCGTTGGAACGGCTATCGCCGGTTTTGGCGCGGCGATGCTGCGGGGGTTCGCATGACGAAGATGAAAAAGCGCGCAGGCTTCCCTTCACCCGATCTCGTGCGCGCGGTGCTCAAGGGACATAGCGGTCTGGGTCTCGCCTTCGCGGCGATCCTCTATCTGGTCTGTCTGACCGGCGCGATCGCGGTCTTCGCCAACGAGTTCCAGCGCTGGGAAAATCCCGGCGCCGAGCGCATGGAGACGATCTCCGCGAACGCCGTGCAGGCCGCCTACCGCACCGCGATGGACCGGGCCGATGGACCGGTCGAACATGTTCTCATCGTGATGCCGAGCGAGGATCGCCCCTGGCCGACGCTGCGGGTCGATGCCGAGGACGGAACCCGGACGACCTGGATCGCCGATAGCGCGGGCCGCATCACGGGCGAAATCCGCGAGGGCTGGACGAAATTCCTGACGCGGCTGCATATCAACCTGCACCTGCCGCAAAGCTGGGGCATCTTCATCGTCGGGCTGGCCGGGGTGGCACTGCTTTCCTCGCTGATTTCGGGGCTGCTTGCCCATCCGCGCATCTTTCGCGATGCTTTCCACCTGCGGCTGGGCGGTTCGCGGCGGTTGCAGGAGGCCGACCTGCACAATCGCATCGGCGTGTGGGCGCTGCCTTTCCACCTCACCGCGTCGCTGACCGGTGCGCTGCTGGGCCTCAGCACCGTCATCATCGGCGCGATCGGCTTTGCGGTGTTCAATGGCGATACCGACAAAGTCTATGCCATCTTCGTTGCGCCGCATCCGGCAGAGGATGCGCGTCCAGCGCCGCCACTCGACCTGAGGTCGCTGTTCTCCAAGGTTGCCGAACGAACATCGGCCCAGACATCGAAACGCATCGATTACCTCATCGTCGAACATCCGATGGAGCAGGGCGCGGCGGCGCTGTTCGAGGTGGAGGACGGCTCCTCGCGGCTCGCCAGTGCGGACAGCTATGCTTTCGATCGTACCGGCAAGCTCTATTACGAACACAAGGCGGCGGACAACAATGTCGGTCAGCAGATACTGGGCTCGCTCGGTCTGCTGCATTTCGGCTGGTTCGGCGGCGGCGCGATCAGGATCGCCTATGGCCTGCTGGGCATCGGACTTGCCTATCTGGCAGCGGGCGGGGTCAATATCTGGCTAGCGCGGAGACGCGACAAGGGGCAGCCCGCACCCGGCCTGGAGCGTGTCTGGGCCGCGACCGTCTGGGGGCAACCGCTCGCGCTGACCTGCGCCGCGCTCGCCGCGCTGTTCACATCGTCGGTCGCGCTGTTGATCTGGACCTGGGCCGCCGTCAGCATCGCGCTGCTTGGCGCGACCGCGCTGCTTCCGCCCGCCATGCTATCGCGGGTCGGGCGCGCCGGCACGGGGCTGCTGTTGATAACCGTTGCCGCCGCTCATCTCGTTGTCATGGGGACCGGCGACAGCGTGACCTTGATCGTCGATGGTGCTCTTGGCATGATCGGTCTCGGCCTGCTCGCGACCTTTGGCAGCCAGATTTCAGTCTTCCGGAGGACGCTGAAGGCTGCGTGATTGCGGTCGTTTGCGGTCGAACGATACGGCGCCCAGGTCTCGTCCAGGCCATCACTGCTGCAATTTTTCGATGATCGGGCAGTCCGGCCGGTCATCGCCATGGCATTGCTCCGCGAGCGCAAGCAGGCTGCGCCGCAGCGCCTGGAGCGCATCGGCCTTGCGCCCCAGCTCATCCGCGCGAGCGATCGCGAGCACCTTCACCTCGGCGCTCGCGCGATGCTTGTCGTTCCACAGGCCAAGCAACTCGCGGATCTCTTCGACCGGGAAACCGAGATCGCGCGCATTGGCGATGAACCGCAGCCGGTGGATGTCGGCCTCGGCATAGTCGCGATAGCCGCTGTCGCGGCGCGGCGGCGCGGGAATGAGGCCGATCTTCTCATAATGGCGGATCATCCGCTGCGAGACGCCGCTGGCGCTGGCGGCCTGGCCGATATTCACAGCGATACCCGGTTCAGGCGCAGAGCGTTGCCCACGACGCTGACCGATGATAGCGCCATCGCCGCCGCCGCGATGATCGGTGATAGCAACAAGCCGAAAAAGGGATAGAGCAGCCCGGCCGCGATCGGCACCCCGGCCGCGTTGTACACGAAAGCGAAGAACAGGTTCTGGCGGATGTTGGACATGGTCGCCTCACTCAATCTGCGCGCCCGGACGATGCCGCCCAAATCGCCCCGGAGCAGGGTGACGCCTGCGCTTTCGATCGCGACATCGGTGCCTGACCCCATCGCGATGCCGACGTCCGCGGCGGCCAGCGCCGGGGCGTCGTTCACCCCGTCGCCCGCCATCGCGACCACGCGGCCGTCACTCTTGAGCCGCGCGACGACTGCGCTTTTCTGATCGGGCAGCACCTCGGCCTCAAGCTCGTCGATGCCCAGCCTGCGCGCCACCGCCTCGGCCGTGGTGCGGTTGTCGCCGGTCAGCATCACGACCCGCACGCCTTCCTTGCGGAGCGCGACGAGCGCATCGGGCGTGCTGTCCTTGACCGGATCGGCGATCGCGAAGATGCCGGCGGCCTTGCCGTCGACGGCGATGAAGATCGCGGTCGCGCCATCCGCGCGCAGCGCTTCGGCTTCGTCCCGCAGCGCGGATGGGTCCACGCCGCGTTCGTCGAGGAAGCGGGCATTGCCGAGCAGGATAGCCCTGCCATCGACCTTGCCCAATGCGCCCTTGCCGGTTGGCGAGTCGAACTCGGCCACGTCCGGGATCACAATATTGCGCCCGGCCGCCGCCGTCACGATCGCCTGCGCCAGCGGATGTTCGGACGCACGCTCGACCCCCGCCGCAAGGCGCAACAATTCCGCCTCGTCCCAGCCTTCGTACGCGACGATCCGTGTCACCGACGGCCTACCTTCGGTCAGCGTGCCGGTCTTGTCGACGATCAGCGTGTCGACCTTCTCCATTCGTTCGAGCGCTTCGGCATTCTTGATGAGAACCCCGGCGCCCGCGCCGCGCCCCACGCCCACCATGATCGACATCGGCGTTGCAAGGCCGAGCGCGCAAGGGCAGGCGATGATCAGCACCGCGACGGCGGCAATCAGGCCATGCGCCATGCGCGGTTCCGGCCCCCACAGGCTCCAGACGATGAACGCGGCGACAGCGACCGCCAGCACGGCGGGCACGAACCAGCCCGCGACCTGATCGGCAAGGCGCTGGATCGGCGCTCGGGAGCGCTGGGCCTCGGCCACCATCTGCACGATCCGGGCCAGCATCGTGTCGCGCCCGACCTTTTCGGCGAGGATGACGAGCGCGCCGCTCTGGTTGAGCGTGCCGCCGATCACCGCGTCTCCCGCCGCCTTGGTGACGGGCATGGATTCGCCGGTCACCATCGACTCGTCTAGCGAGGACCGCCCTTCCTCAACCGAGCCATCGACCGGTACCTTCTCGCCGGGCCGCACGCGCAGCCGGTCGCCGGGGGCGACATCATCCAGCGAAATTTCCTCGTCGCTTCCGTCCTCGCGAATCCGCCGCGCGGTGCGGGGCGCGAGCCCCAGCAGCGCCCTGATCGCGCCCGAGGTGCGCTCACGCGCGCGAAGCTCCAGCATCTGACCCAGCAGCACGAGCACGGTGATGACGGCGGCCGCCTCGAAATAGACCGCGACCGCGCCACCCTCGCCGCGAAAAGCGGCCGGGAACATCTCCGGTGCCAGTGTCGCGACGACGCTATAGGCCCAGGCGACACCCGTCCCCATCGCGATCAGCGTGAACATGTTGAGATTGCGCGTCTGGATCGACACCCAACCCCGCGTGAAGAACGGCCATCCCGCCCACAGCACGACGGGCGTCGCTAGGGCGAGCTGGATCCAGCCCGAAGCGTCCGGCGGGATCAGATGGTGGAGAGAGGGAAAGAGGTGGCCGCCCATCTCCAGCACCAGCACCGGGACCGTCAGCACGAGCGCGATCCAGAAGCGGCGCGTCATGTCCGCCAGTTCGGGGCTTGGACCGGCCTCCGCCGTTGCTGTCTCCGGTTCCAGCGCCATGCCGCAGATCGGGCAGGCGCCGGGATGATCCTGCCTGATCTCGGGGTGCATCGGGCAGGTCCAGATCGTGCCCTCAGGCGTAGCCGCTGCGCCGCCCTGCGCCTTGCCGGTCAGACCGCCGGACGGGGCGTGACCATGATGATGGTGGCAATTCTCATGCGTCATCTCTCAACTCCTCCATGACGCGAGTCCATATGGACCTTGACATGATGTCAGAGTCAAGAGGTGTCCGGGCCGGGAGGTTGCGCCCGCTGTAGGCTCCTTGCAATCTGACTGGATGTGCATCGGTCGCGATCGATGATTGCCGGGCAATATCAGATATTGTAATCCCGCATATGCGATGAAGCGCTTGTTTTCTCTTGCCCTCCTTCTGGGAGCCCTCTTCGGTCTGCTGGCCCAGGAGGCGGCGTTCGCGGCGGGACCGGCAATGGTCGATGCCAAGCCGGCCGTTGCGATGTCCGCCGACTGCATGGAGATGATGCAGGACGAGCGGCCGGAACCGGCACAGAAGCCATGTCACGGCCTCACGCTCGATTGCATTGCGATGATGGGATGCTTCGTACCGATCGCACTCCCATCCGCGCCGGAGGCGGCCGAGGCCATGGCCGTGAAGGCCGCGCACTTTCCGCAAGCGGTCCACGCCCTTTCAGGTCTGTCGAAAGAACCTGAAGCGGAGCCCCCCATCTTCCTGATCTGAACCGATCGGTTCCGGCACGACACGGCCTTGCGCGATGAGCGCGAGGCCCAAGGATGCGTGCTGGACCGCTTATCCGAATGGGTCCAGATCAGGAGCAATTCCGTGCGACTGTCAGTTTACGTGCCGCTGCTGGCGGCAATCCCGAGCCTTGCCTCGGCCGAACCTCTGAGCTTCGATGTAGCGCTGGAGCGCGCGGCCGCGAACGCGCCCGTCCTCGAAGCGAGGAACCGGCAAATCCAGGCGCGCCAGTCATCGGCCATTGCCGCCGGCCGCCTGCCCGATCCGACGCTGGGGGTCGGCATCGACAATTTCCCCGTCTCCGGCCCGCCCGCGTTCAGCCTGACCGAAGAGAACATGACGATGGAACGGGTCGGCATCGAGCAGGCCATTCCCAATCTCGCCAAGCGCCATGCCGAGCAGGGACGCGCCCGTGCCGACATCGGGGCGGCCGAGGCGCAAGGCGCCGGTGCGGCCCTGCAGGTGAAGGTCGCGACGGCCGCCGCCTGGATCGACCTTGCATATGCCCGGAAGCGGCTTGAGACGATGGACGGGATACTGGCGCGCCTCCGCCCGCTGGTGCCTGCGTCCACATCGGCCGTCGCATCGGGTTCCGCGCGGCCGGGCCAGAGCCTGAACGCGGAGCAGGCCCTCATCGAACTGGAGGACCGACGCAGCACCATCGCCGCCGAAGTCGGCAGCGCGCGAGCCGAACTGACGCGATGGACCGGGGACGGCCATCCCGAGCCCATCGGCTCGGTGCCGGACTTCGACCTTGCCCCCGCCGCCTTGCGCGCGCGCCTTGGCGAGCATCCCGACCTGCGCATGGCTTCGGCCGAGGTCGGACAGGCCATGGCCGACGTGGAGATGGCGCGGGCCGGGAAGCGTCCCGATTGGGGGCTTAACATGGCCTTCCAGCGGCGCGATCCGCGTTTCGGCAACATGGTGTCGGTCGGCGCGACCATGTCGCTGCCGATCTTTCCCGGCCGCCGCCAGAATCCGAGGATCGATGCCGCCCTTGCCGAGGTAGCGGCAGCGCGCGCCGAGCAGGAGGATATGCGCCGCGCGCTTGCGGCGCAGCTCGAAGCCGGACTTGCCGAGCACGCCATGCATCATGAGCAGTGGATGCGCGCCCGTGACACGCTGCTCCCACTGGCGCGCCGGAAGGTGGAGCTTGAGAGGGCAAGCTATTCAGCGGGCCGGGCCGGGCTGCTCGACGTAATCGAGGCGGAGGCGGCACTCGCCACAATCGAGCTCGACACGCTGGACCGCGAAGCGGCTGTCGCCCGCCATGCGGCCCGGCTGGCACTGACCTTTGGGGGAGACGGCCAATGACATTCGAACTATCCGCCCGCGCGCGGCTCACACTAACCGCGACCGCCATCGCGCTTGTCGCGGGAGGCGCAGGCTATGGCATCGCCACGTTTGGCGACGATGATCCGGCGACCGAGACAGCGCAGGGCGGCCGGGAAGTGCTCTACTGGTACGATCCGATGGTTCCGAACCAGCATTTCGACAAGCCCGGCAAATCGCCGTTCATGGATATGCAGCTTGTCCCCAAATATGCCGATGAAGCGGGCGAAGGGGCCGGCGTGCGGATCGATCCCGCGCTGGTCCAGAATCTCGGACTTCGTACCGCCGAAGCGCGGCTGGGGAGCATAGGCGGCGGCGTCACCGCCACCGGGACGATCGGCTATAACGAGCGCGACGTGGCGATCATCCAGCCGCGCGCCGGCGGCTTCGTCCAGCGCACCTATGGCCGCGCACCCGACGATGTGATCGCCGCCGGGGCGCCGCTCGCCGATCTGCTCATCCCCGACTGGGGCGGCGCGCAGCAGGAATATCTTGCCGTCCTGCGCACCGGCGACAAGGCGCTCGCCAGCGCTGCACGACAGCGGCTGGTGCTACTCGGCATGCCGCAATCGACCATCGCGGCAGTCGAACGAACCGGGCGGCCGCGCACGATCATCACCATCGCCTCGCCCATATCGGGCACGATCAAGTCGCTCAGCGTGCGGCCCGGCATGAGCGTTGCGGCGGGCCAGACGCTTGCCGAAGTGAACGGCCTCGGCACGGTGTGGCTCGACGCCGCCGTGCCCGAAGCGATGGCGGCGCAGGTCCGTCCCGGAGCGCTGGCTTCGGCGACGCTGACAGCCTTTCCGGGCGAGACGTTCCGGGGGCGGGTGCGGGCGATAGTGCCGCAGGCCGACACGGAAAGCCGCACGATCACCGCGCGGATCGAACTTCCCAATCGCGGCGGGCGGCTGCGCCCCGGCATGTACGCCACCGTGGCGTTCGGCGGCGAGGCGCGCTCCGCGCTGCTGATCCCGTCCGAGGCGGTGATCCGTACCGGCAAGCGGTCGCTCGTCATGCTGGCGCTGGACAAGGGCCGTTACCGGCCCGCCGAAGTCAGGACCGGCATCGAGGCGGACGGCCGGACCGAAGTGCTGGTCGGCCTTGCCGAAGGAGAGAAGGTCGTCACTTCGGGCCAGTTCCTGATCGATTCCGAAGCCAGCCTGTCGGGAATGGACGTGCGGCCGGTCGATGGCGTCTCATCGCAAGTGAAGCCGAAGGCCGCGACCCATGAAGCGACGGGCCGGATCGAGAAGATCACGCCGAAGAGCATCACGCTGAGCCACGGCCCGGTGCCCGCCCTCGACTGGCCGCCGATGACGATGATGTTCCGCCTGGAGGAGCCCTCCTTGGCGCGCGGCTTCAAGACGGGCGACAGGGTGCGCTTCACCTTCGATCAGCCGCGCGAGGGTGCGACGGTCCGTTCGATCGCCCGCGAGAACGGCCAATGATCGGGCGGCTCATCCATTGGTCGGTCCATAACCGCTTCTTCGTCGTGCTGGGCGCGCTGGCGCTGCTGTTCGCAGGGCTCTGGGCGGTGCGGTCGACCCCGATCGATGCGCTGCCCGATCTTTCGGACACGCAGGTCATCATCCGCACTTCCTATCCGGGTCAGGCGCCCCGCATCGTCGAGGATCAAGTCACCTATCCGCTGGCGACGACCATGCTTTCGGTGCCCGGCGCGAAGACAGTGCGCGGATATTCCTTCTTCGGTGACAGTTTCGTCTATGTGATTTTCGAGGACGGGACCGACCTGTACTGGGCGCGCAGCCGCGTGCTCGAATATCTCAACCAGGTCCAGGGGCGTCTGCCCGAAGCCGCGCAAAGCGCCATCGGCCCGGATGCGACCGGGGTCGGCTGGGTCTATGAATATGCGTTGGTCGACCGGACCGGGCGGCATGACCTCTCGCAGCTTCGCTCCCTGCAGGACTGGTTCCTACGCTATGAGCTCAAGACCATCCCCGGCGTGGCCGAGGTCGCGAGCGTTGGCGGTATGGTCCGGCAATATCAGGTCGTGCTCGATCCGGTGAAACTCGCCGGCTATGGCGTGACCCATGGCGAGGCCGTCGAGGCGATCCGGCGCGCCAATCAGGAAGCGGGCGGCTCGGTGCTCGAACTGGCCGAGGCCGAATATATGGTCCGCGCCTCGGGCTATCTTAAAACGCTCGGCGACTTCCGGGCGATCCCGCTCAGGACTGCTGCGGGCGGCGTACCGGTGACGCTGGGCGATGTCGCGACGATCCAGATCGGCCCCGAAATGCGGCGCGGCATCGCCGAACTCGATGGCGAGGGAGAAGTGGCGGGCGGTATCATCGTGCTGCGTCAGGGCGCGGACGCCCGCAGCGCGATCAGGGCAGTCGAGACCAAACTTGCCGAACTCAGGCGGGGCCTGCCCAACGGCGTCGAGGTCGTCCCTACCTATGATCGCTCGCACCTGATCGACGCTTCGGTCGAAAACTTGACCCACAAGCTGATCGAGGAATTTATCGTCGTCGCCCTCGTCTGCGCGCTGTTCCTCTGGCACGTCCGCTCGGCGCTGGTGGCGATCGTGACACTCCCCCTCGGCGTGCTGGCGGCATTCCTCGTCATGCGCTTTCAGGGCATCAATGCCAACATCATGTCGCTGGGCGGCATTGCGATCGCCGTCGGCGCGATGGTCGATGCGGCGATCGTGATGATCGAGAACGCCCACAAGAAGATCGAGCGCTGGGAGCATGACCATCCCGGCGAGGAACTCCACGGCACGAAGCGGTGGAGCGTCATCACCGAAGCGGCGGTCGAGGTCGGCCCGGCGCTGTTCTATTCGCTGCTCATCATCACGCTTTCGTTCGTGCCGGTGTTCACGCTTCAGGCGCAGGAGGGACGGCTGTTCTCACCGCTCGCCTTCACCAAGACCTATGCGATGGCCGCCGCCGCAATCCTCTCAGTGACGCTGGTGCCGGTTCTCATGGGCTGGCTGATCCGAGGGCGCATTCCTTCCGAACAGGCCAACCCCGTCAATCGCAGCCTCACTCGCGCCTATCGCCCGGCCATCGACTGGGTGCTCGCCCGCCCCAGGGCGACGCTGGTGATCGCGGCCCTCGTCTTCGCCACCACGGCTTGGCCCGCCGCCCGGCTTGGCGGCGAGTTCCTGCCGCCGATGAACGAGGGCGATCTGCTCTACATGCCATCGGCGCTGCCGGGCCTGTCCGCCGCCAAGGCGTCCGAACTGCTCCAGCAGACCGACCGCATGATCAAGAGCGTGCCCGAGGTCGAGCGCGTGTTCGGCAAGGCCGGACGCGCCGAAACCGCCACCGATCCCGCCCCGCTCGAAATGTTCGAAACCACCATCAGGTTCAAACCGCGCGATCAGTGGCGCCCCGGGATGACGCCGGAAAAGCTGGTTGAAGAACTGGACCGCGCGGTAAAGGTGCCGGGCCTCGCCAATATCTGGGTGCCGCCGATCCGCAACCGCATCGACATGCTCGCGACCGGCATCAAGAGCCCCATCGGCGTCAAGGTATCCGGCCCGGACCTTGCCGAACTCGATCGCATCGCGCACGATGTCGAGACGGTCGCGAAGACGGTGCCGGGTGTCAGCTCCGCGCTTGCCGAGCGGCTGACCGGAGGGCGCTACATCGATGTCGAGATCGACCGTACCGCCGCCGCGCGCTTCGGGCTCAACATCGCCGATGTGCAGGAGATCGTCGCGGGGGCGGTCGGCGGCGAAAATGTCGGGCAGACCATCGACGGGCTGGCCCGCTATCCGATCAATGTTCGCTATCCCCGCGAAATCCGCGACAGCCTGGACGAACTGCGCGCCTTGCCTGTACTCACGCCTGCCGGGCAGCAGATCACGCTGGGGACGGTCGCCAACTTACAGGTGAGCGACGGCCCACCGATGCTCAAGACCGAGAATGGCCGACTTTCGACCTGGGTCTATGTCGATGTCCGCGGACGCGATCTTGCCTCGGTCGTGGGCGATCTGAGGCAGGCCGTGGCGAAAGAGGTCAGGCTCTCACTCGGCGTCAGCGTCGCCTGGTCGGGCCAGTTCGAATATCTCCAACGCGCGATCGACCGGCTCAAGATCGTCGTGCCTGCGACGCTCGCGATCATCTTCGTCCTGCTCTTCCTGATCTTCGGCCGGCTTGATGAGGCGGCGCTGATCATGGCGACGCTTCCGTTCGCGCTGACCGGCGGATTCTGGACGCTCTACCTGCTGGGCTATCATCAGTCGGTCGCGACCGGCGTCGGCTTCATCGCACTGGCAGGCGTCGCCGCCGAGTTCGGCGTGGTGATGCTGATCTACCTCAAGAGCGCGCTTGACGAGCGCGGCGAAACTCCCTCGGACGAACAGATATCCGCGGCCGTGCGCGAGGGCGCGCTACTGCGCGTGCGGCCCAAGGCGATGACGGTGGCGGTGATCGTCGCCGGTCTGCTCCCCGTGCTGATCGGCGCGGGCGCAGGGTCGGAGGTCATGAGCCGGATCGCGGCGCCCATGGTCGGCGGCATGCTCACCGCACCATTGCTCTCGATGTTCGTGATCCCCGCCGCTTACCTGCTGATGCGGCGCAAGCGCGCAAGTTCCCACCTGCAACCCATTCAACCGTGAAGGAGACTTGAGATGAAATTGCACCATTTGACCGCGATCGGCTTTGCCGCCCTGCTGGCCGCTTGTGGTCAGCAGCCGGAAAACGACAGCGCACCAAACGCCAGTGCTTCCGCAGGCATGTCCGGCGATATGAGCGATATGGATATACCCGCCGACATGCCTATGAAAATGGCGAAGGGCACCGGCACGGTAACCGCGATCGACAAGACCGAAGGCTCGATCACGATCGATCACGCGCCCATTCCCGAAGCGAACTGGCCGGCCATGACCATGGCGTTCAAGGCGAAGCCCGAACTGCTCGGCGGCGTGAAGGTGGGCGATGAGGTCGCATTCGATCTGGAGATGAAGGATGGAGCAGGCGAGATAGTTGGAATCGGCCCGGAGTAATTTCTCGCGTCCCTTGGTAGCCTCTCGCCGGCTGTAGGGCTCCGCGCATCGACTTGGCCATATTCAAGGCCTATGATAAGGCCAGTTCCATCGGGACAAAGCAACCTCCCGGTCAGGCGGTTCGCCCAAGCGTTGCCTTTGCGTCCGGTTTTCCGGACAAAGGCATATGGATCGTATGGTGGACAAGCTTGGCGTCATTTCTCCATCGTATTCTGAGCTGGTGCGAGTATTCGCGCGCATCGGCTGTCTGAGTTTCGGCGGTCCGGCTGGGCAGATCGCCTTGATGCACCGCGAACTGGTCGATGAGCGCAAATGGGTGAGCGAGGAGCAATATCTCCACGCGCTCAATTTCTGCCACCTGCTGCCCGGACCGGAAGCGCAGCAACTCGCCACATGGATCGGCTGGAAGCTGTACGGATGGCGCGGTGGACTGGCGGCCGGCCTGCTCTTCGTCGTTCCCGGCGCGATCGTCATTCTCGCGCTGTCGATCCTTTATGCCTTCGCGGCGCGCCTCGAATGGTTCGCCGCTCTGTTTCTGGGCATCAAGGCCGCCGTGCTGGCGATCGTCGTTCAAGCGTTGCTGCGTATCGCAGGGCGGGCATTGAACACCGGTTTCAAGAAGGCGCTGGCGGTCTCGGCCTTTGCCGCCCTGTTCTTCTTCAACTTGCCGTTTCCGCTGGTCGTTCTGGGTGCCGGTGCGATCGGCATGATGGTCGCGCATGTGCAACCAGCGTGGCTTGCGATCAAGCCGTCAGAAGGGGAAGCTCCGCCCGCCAGGCGCCCATGGCGGCAATCGATCACCGCGATACTGATCTGGGGCACGATCTGGGCCGCTCCCATGGCGCTTGTCCTGCTCACGCTAGGTCAGGGCCATGTCCTGTGGAAGATCGGCAGCTTCTTCTCGCAACTGGCGGTCGTCACTTTCGGCGGCGCCTACGCGGTGTTGGCCTACATGGCTCAGCAGGCGGTGCAAGGGCACGGCTGGCTTTCCGCTGGCGAAATGGCGGATGGTCTGGGCCTAGCCGAGACCACGCCCGGCCCGCTTATCATGGTGACGCAATTTGTCGGTTATCTCGCCGCCTTTCGCGCTCCGGAGCCCTTCACACCGCTGGTGGCCGGATTGCTGGGGGCAGCGCTGACGACCTGGGTTACATTTGCGCCCTGCTTTCTGTGGATCTTCACCTTCGCGCCGTGGATCGAGCGGATGGAACACGCCCGGCGGCTCAAGGGGGGGCTTGCCGCCCTGACGGCCGCCGTCGTCGGCGTGATCGCGAACCTGACCTTATGGTTCCTGATCCATGTGCTGTTCGCACGCATTGGCGAACTCCATGCCGGTCCGCTCCGCATTTACAATCCGGACTGGTCGAGCGTTGACTGGCGTGCCGCGATCCTGGCCATCCTTTCCACCATCCTCATTTTCCGGTTCAAATGGAATGTCATCAAGGTGCTCGGTTTGTCTGCCATGGGCGGACTGATGCTGGGCTTCGTCGCATGAAGGGAGAGTACTCATGACCGATCTTTCACGCCGGTCCGCGCTCGGCAGCTTCGCGGCTGGCGCCGCAGGGCTTGCTCTGGCGCCAACGGCTTCCGCGCAAAGCCAGCAAGTGTCTGGTGCCGCATCGCCTGCCTTCGCCGGCAAGCACGCGCCAAAACAGCTCCGTTTCGATCCGGCGAAGCTCGATGGCCTGTCGGAGCGCCTCATTCGCTCACACTGGGAGAACAACTATCAGGGTTCGGTGCGCGCGCTCAACATGATTGAAGGCCGGCTGGCGGCGGCCATGGCCGACAAGGACTATCCCGCCGTGGCCTATGGCGATCTCAAACGCGAGGAACTGCATCGCACCGGTTCGGTGGTGCTCCACGAACTCTATTTCGACGGGCTCGGCGGCGACGGCCTAGCAGCGGGCGGCGTCAAAGACGCGCTCATTGCCTCGCACGGTTCGCTGGAAGCGTGGGATGCCGAGTTTCGCCGCACGGCGATGTCGCTCGCGGGTGGCTCAGGCTGGTGCATTCTCGCCTGGAACCATCACACCGCCTCACTCCACAATTACTGGTGCTGGGACCACACCAATAGCCCGGTGACAGGCACGCCGCTTATCGTGCTCGATATGTACGAGCACAGCTTTCACATGGACTACGGTGCGGCTGCGGCCAAGTATGTCGATGCCTTCATGCGCAATCTGGACTGGGAGGTAATCGACGGGCGGTACAGCGCAGCGAAAGCGTGAGCATCCTCGCCGTGCCTTCCCGTTTCACACGTCAGCCATGCTCGTGCTCATGGTGTTCAACGAGATGGAGATATATGCCGATCCAATTGTGGGAATTGAAAGCCGGTCGGTGCTTCAGTCGGAATACGCCGCCGCGAGAACTGGCCTGTTGCCTTCGTTGGCCTCTGGATCAAAGCGACCGGTGAAGGCAGGGTTTCGGTCAACAGACTCGCCCAAATCTCCGCCAGTTCCCGGCGCCGATCCAGATAAGCGGCCCGGTTGTACGCCCCTTCGACCTTTTCCTTCGGGATGTGCGCCAGCATCAGGTCGATGACCTTCCGGTCATGCTTCTTCCCGTGGCGTTCGGCCCATTCGTTCATGATCGTCGAGAATGCCGCTCGGAAGCCATGGGGAACATGATGCCCATGATAGCCCGCGCGATTGAGCAAATAGCCGATGGCATTTTCGCTCATGGGGCGGTGGCCATGACGGTTGCTCGGAAAGACCAATGATCCGCTCCCGGTCAATGGCCATAGCGCGCGCAGAACATCTATGGCTTGCGGGGCCAGTGGAACAAGATGCTCGCCCCCGATTTCGCTCTTGCGGTCCAGGTCTCCCTTCATGCGAGTAGCGGGAATTCGCCACAGAGGCTCTTCACCGTTGAGGTCTTCGAACTCTTCCCAATATGCACCGCGAAGCTCGCTTGGCCGAACCGCCGTCAGGGCGAGCAATCGCAACGCAAGCCGGGTGATGGGACGGGCATAGTCCTGTTCGGCATCGTCGATCATCTGCCGCAGCCGGCCAAGATCGGTGATCGCCGGCTGCCGCCCCTTGCGAAGAGGCTTGAGCACAGCGCCGAGCTTCTCGGCCGGATCCTTCTCTGCGATGCCCTTCGCGATGGCGTGAATGAAAACGGCCGATATGCGCTGCCGCAACCGTTTGGCTGTCTCGATCGCGCCGCGATCCTCCACTGGCTTCAACACTTCCAGAATCTTGGGCGGGGTCAATTCCGAAATCGGCAAGCTGCCGATGGCGGGGAACACATCTCGTTCAAGGCTGCGCAATATGTCGTCGGCGTGAATCCTGGCCCACTGGCTCTTCGCATTCTCATGCCATTCGCGGGCGATGCGCTCGAAGGTGTTGCGTGCGGCCTCCAGATTGGCTTCGATCCGCAGTTTCTTTACGACCGATGGGTCTTTCCCTTCGTCCAACAGTGCGCGGGCATCGTCGCGCTTGGCGCGGGCGTTCACCAGGCTGACCATAGGGTAGATACCAAAGGCCATCGTCTTCTGCTTGCCGTCGTAGACGTAATTCCATTTCCAGAGCTTTGAGCCATTGGGCTTCACCAGCAGGTAAAGCCGGTGGCTATCGGTCAGCTTGTAGGCCTTGTCCCGCGGCTTGGCCGCGCGGATTTTCGCGTCACTCAACATCGTTATCTCCGAGACCACGTTTTTCCAGTGCCGGGACCACGAATCAGAACCACGCCATGAGTGGAGGCGTGCGGACGACTGTGGCCGCATAAGCTTACTAAGCGTCAGATTTCAGAGAAAAATATCAATCCAGATGGACTTTTGCGGACCCCTGTGGAGGGGGTCCTGGCGGAGCGGGAGGGATTCGAACCCTCGATACGCTTTTGACGTATACTCACTTTCCAGGCGAGCGCCTTCGACCACTCGGCCACCGCTCCGCATGCACTGGAAGGCGGCTCCCTATCGCGGGGCGCGACGGGTGGCAAGAGGATGCTTCGGTTTCTTTTGCCCTTATTCACCCTGTTCCGGGGGGAGAGCTCCCCCCGGCCGTGCCCGGCGTAGAGTCAGGTTAAGAAACCCGGCAGCAGCGATTCATGTTACACCTGTCACAGGACAGAATGAAAAGAGACAAGGCATGATCGTAGGCACTGTCAAAGAGATCAAGAACCACGAATATCGCGTCGGGCTGACGCCCGAGAGCGTCCACGAACTCAGCGTCAACGGCCATGAGGTGCTGGTCGAGAGCGGCGCCGGCGCCGGCATCGGCGCCAGCGATGCCGATTATCGCAAGGCCGGCGGCACGATCGTCGAGACCGCGGCGGAGATCTTCGCGCGCGCCGGGATGATCGTGAAGGTCAAGGAGCCGCAGGCCGGCGAGCGCGCGATGCTGCGCCCCGGCCAGATCCTC
>DATEDR010000412.1:0-7561 GCA_035281605.1 Sphingobium sp. | reverse complement strand
TGGATCTGAAGGCGCGTTCGCTGCTTGCGGTTGACGAGAAGCGCTGGGATGATTTCACCCAATGCTTCACCGAAGATGCCATGATCGACTATAGCCGCGCGACGGCGCCGGACGCGGAAGAGCCAATGCCGCCGATCCCTTCGATCGACGTTTATGTCCAGATCGCCAGTGCCTATGTCGCCGACGCGAAGACGATGCATATCCCGTCAGCGCCGATCATAGAGGTTGTGGGGTCCCACCAGGCCAAGGCGATGTGGAAGGTGGAGGAGGTGTTCGTCCAGCCGCCCGAGGCGAAGCAAGCGTCGCATCGGGGTTATTTTGTTTACCAGGATGAATATCGCCTGACGACTGACGGCTGGCGTATCAGCGCCCTGACATTCATCCCGTGGTTTTCGACGGCGCTGGAGTAATCGGTTGTTCGGCCGGCGATGACCTGTCAGGGATAGTCAGGCGACCGCTCTGGATGGCCCGGGAAACCAGGCCATCCGCGAGTCCGCCCAACTCAAACAGTCTGCAAGCCGTCTAAAGGTCCAGCACCAGTCGCGGCGACTTGGAACCCGAGCAGCAGACCATCATCGTCCTGTTCGCCTGCTTTTCCTCATCGGTCAGGACCATGTCGCGATGGTCGGGTGTGCCCTCGATCACGCGTGTCTCGCACGCGCCACAGATGCCTTCCTCGCAAGAATAAGGAACGTTGACGCCGTTATCGATCAGGGCCTGCAACAGGGTCTGCCCCTTGCTCACGCTGATCTGGGTGCCAGTCTGGTTGAGGACGACGACAAAGCCGCCTTCGGTCGCGCTTTCGACCTCGGAGCTGAAATATTCGAAATGCACATGATCGGATGCAATGCCCGCTTCCTGGGCGCCGGCGCGGAACGCGTCGAGCATGCCGGTCGGCCCGCAGCAATATACATGGGCCGCCGCAGGGAGCGACCGCAGCGTTCCCTTGAGATCGAACAGGCCGTCCTTGTCGTCGAAATGCGCGATGAACTCGCCCTGGCCATCCGCCGCCAGCTGCGAAATCTCATCCGACAAGGCGGCGCGTTCTTCGTTCCGCGTGCAATAATAGATGCGCCAGGCTTTGCCGATCTCATTGAGGCGCGTCATCATCGGGATGAAGGGCGTGACGCCGATCCCGCCTGCGAAGAACACCGATATCGCGGCATCTTCAGCGAGCTTGAAATTGTTGCGCGGCTTGCTGATTTCCAGCATCTGACCGACGCGCAGATGGTCATGCATATAGGTGGAGCCGCCCCGGCTGGCTACGTCGCGCGCGACCGTCAATCGATAGCCCCGCCTGTGCTCCGCGCCGTTCGACAGTGAATAGCTGCGCATCATCCCGTTCGGCAGATGCACATCGACGTGGCTGCCCGGATCGATCAGCGCGGGCAGAGCGCCATCCTCGGACCGTAGCGTGAAGGAGAGAATGTCCTCCGCCGCGAACTCGATTGCCGTTATCCGGACAGGAAATAATGGTTCTGTCATCCTCAGCCTACAAATATCATGTGGGGTCAGATTCCCGCTTGGCGCAAGCTGTCCCCGCGGGAAGAGCCATCAGGATAAGCCGGCCTAGACAGAATCACAAGATAAAACTTCCATGGAAGGTTAATCGCACGCCGCGCGTGCGAGCCCGCAATCCGGCCGGTTCGTGATCGGAAGGTAGATCTTTCCTCATACTCGGCGCTGAGCGGATAATTTTTCCGGCGAGTAATAGACTTCCTTGGAAGAATGATGATGTTTTACCGCCTTTGGGGTGTCATAAGCAAGTCGTTGAGAAGGATGTCGACGAGCTAGCCCCCATGCCCTCACTTGATTTTGATAGCCGGTCGCATCCCGCGCCCATGCCGATCACCCCGTCGGCTGCACCCACGCTTCATGCCTTCGCGGTTCGCGCCGAACAGGACCCTCAGGTAATGTTGCGGATCGCGGGGCTGTTCGCCCAGCGCAACATCGTGCCCCGCCAGCTGTGCTGCCGGACGTCGGGTTCCTGGCTGCTCATCGATGTTGAGGTGGAAGGCGGCGCGCCTGCGACCGCTCAACTCCTTTTGGAGAAAATCCGTTCGATCGTGCTCGTGGAGCGCGCCCATCTGGTGGAAGGAAAGGTCTGATGACACCATCAATCGTGGGGCATAACAGCCGTGCCCTTTCCTTGCATGTTCCCGTTCCGCCGTCGCGCCCGGGCACCGGCCCGGATTTTTCCGCGCTGGCGATCGGCGAGGCGGGGGTGCTTGCCCGGCCGCCGGTCGACGTGTCGCCCGCCGATATAAGGGAATATGCCTATGACATGGTCCGGGTGCTGGACGATGCCGGCGAGGCGAAGGGAGAATGGCAGCCCGGCCTTGATCCCGACACGTTGCGGCGCGGCTTGCGCGCGATGATGCTGACCCGCGCCTATGATGAGCGGATGGTCCGGGTCCAGCGCCAGGGAAAGACCAGCTTCTACATGAAGTCGACGGGCGAGGAAGCCATCGCCGTGGCGGCCACCATGGCGCTCGACAGGGGCGACATGTGTTTCCCGACCTATCGCCAGCAGGGCATCTTCATGGCCCGCGAATGGCCGCTGCGCGACCTGATGAACCAGGTCTATTCCAATAGCGGGGACCGGCTCAAGGGCCGGCAGATGCCGGTCTTCTATTCCAGCCGCGAGGCGGGCTTCTTTTCCATTTCCGGCAATCTGGGCACCCAGTACAGCCAGGCGGTAGGCTGGGCTATGGCATCGGCGGCCAGCGGCGACACGCGCATCGCGGCGGCATGGATCGGCGATGGCGCTACGGCGGAAGGCGATTTCCATCATGCGCTGACCTTCGCGTCGGTTTACCGCGCGCCGGCGGTGCTGAACATCGTCAACAATCAGTGGGCGATCAGTTCCTACGCCGGTTTCGCCGGTGGTGATGCGACGACATTCGCCGCGCGCGGCCTTGCCTATGGGCTCCCCGCTCTGCGGGTGGACGGCAATGACTTCCTTGCCGTCTATGCGGCGACCCAATGGGCAGCGGCGAGGGCTCGCGCCAATCTGGGCGCTACGGTGATCGAGCTGGTCACCTACCGCGCCGACGGCCATTCGACCAGCGACGACCCCAGCCGCTATCGCGCCGCCAACGAAGCGGCCGCCTGGCCGCTCGGCGATCCGATCGAACGGCTGGCCCGCCACCTGACCCTGATCGGCGAATGGGACGAGGATCGTCACAAGGCGCTGGGCGAGGAACTGGTCGAGCATGTGCGCGAGGAAGGCCGCGCGTCGGAGGCGCTCGGCACGCTGGGGCAGGGGCCCCAGCACGACCGGGCGACGATGTTCGACGATGTCTACAAGGAAATGCCTGCTCATTTGCGACGCCAGCGCGAGCAGATGCTGGAGGGACAATAATGGCGCGAATGAACATGATCCAGGCGATCAACAGCGCCATGGATGTCTGCTTGAAGAATGACCCCAAGGTCGTGATCTTCGGTGAAGATGTCGGCTATTTCGGGGGCGTTTTCCGCGCCACCGACAAGTTGCAGGAACATCATGGCCTCACCCGCGTTTTCGACGCACCAATCACGGAAGGCGGCATCATCGCAACGGCTGTGGGCATGGGCGCCTATGGCATGCGACCGGTGGTGGAGATCCAGTTCGCCGATTATATCTATCCCGGCGCCGACCAGCTGATCTCTGAAGCGGCGCGCCTGCGCTATCGCACGGCGGGGGATTGGTGGTCGCCGATCACGGTGCGCACGCCCTATGGCGGCGGCATTTATGGTGGCCAAACGCACAGCCAGTCGCCGGAGGGCATTTTTACGCATGTCGCGGGCCTGAAGACCATCATCCCGTCCAATCCCTATGACGCCAAGGGATTGCTCATCTCCGCCATCGAGGACGACGATCCGGTACTCTTCTTCGAACCGAAGCGGCTCTATAATGGGCCGTTTGACGGACATCACGACCGTCCGGTCACCGCCTGGTCGAAGCATTCCGCCGGAGAGGTCCCTGACGGCCATTATACCGTGCCGCTGGGCAAGGCCTCGATTGTAAGGCCGGGCGCGGCCGTTACTGTCCTTGCCTATGGCACGATGGTCCATGTCGCCCTGGCTGCCGCGGAGGAGGCGGGAGTCGACGCGGAGGTGATCGACCTCAGAACGCTGGTCCCGCTCGACCTGGATATGATCGTCGCATCGGTCGAGAAGACCGGCTGCTGCGTCGTTGTTCATGAGGCGACGCTGACCTGCGGCTTCGGTGCGGAACTGGCGGCCCTTGTCCAGCAGCATTGCTTCTATTCGCTCGAAGCCCCGGTCGAGCGGATCGCGGGATGGGACACGCCCTATCCGCATGCTTTTGAGTGGGATTATTTTCCGGGCCCTGCCCGTGTCGGCGCGGCGCTTCGCCGGGCAGTGGAGCGTTAAGACATGGCACAAAGACCCTTCAAACTGCCTGACATCGGCGAAGGCACGGCAGAGGCCGAACTTGTCGCATGGCATGTCGAGGTCGGCCAGATGGTCGCGGAGGACCAGCCGCTCTGCGACGTGATGACCGACAAGGCCACCGTCGAAGTCACCGCGCCCTTCGCTGGCAAGATCATCGAGCGCACCGGCAGTCCGGGCGACATGCTGCCGGTGGGCGGCGTCGTCCTGCTGTTCGATGTCGAGGAGGCAGGCGTCGAGCCGGTGCTGGAACTGGTGGGCGAAGCGCCCCAGGCCGCGCGGGGCCTGCCCGATGGCCCGCCTGCCTCTTCGATGCTTGAGGTGGTCCCGGCCGTGCAGGAGCCGAGCCGGCGGGTGCTGGCTTCGCCGGCGCTGCGCAAGCGCGCCGCCGATCTGGGCATCAATCTGGGTGATATCATCGGGTCGGGTGCCGGCGGGCGGATCCGCCAGACGGACGTGGACGCCTATGTTGCCTACAGCAGCGCGCCGCAGCCTGCCTCGCCGCCGATCCCGGTCGCCAAGGTTCCGGCGCCTGCCGCACCCCTGGCTTCGGTGAGCGGCGATGTGGATGAGGTTCCCGTCATCGGCCTGCGGCGGCGCATCGCCGAGCGGATGCAGGATACCAAGCGCCGGATCCCGCATTTTTCCTATATCGAGGAGGTGGACGTAACCCAGTTGGAGGCCATGCGCGAAAGCCTCAACGCCATGCGGGCCGAGTATCGGCCGAAGCTGACGTTGCTGCCCTTCCTTGTACGCGCCTTGACGCAGGTGCTGCCCGAATTCCCGCATCTCAACGCACTTTACGACGATGCGACGGGCATTGTGCGGCGCTATTCGGCGGTTCATGCCGGTATCGCGACGCAGACGCCCCAGGGGCTGGTCGTCGCGGTTCTGCGCGACGCGGGCAGCCAGGATATCTGGGGCGTGGCGTCGGAGCTTTCCCGCCTGTCCGGTCTGGCGCGGGCAGGGCGCGCGTCCACTTCCGACCTGACCGGGTCGACCATCACCATCACCAGCCTGGGCGCGATGGGCGGCGTGGCGACCACGCCCGTCATCAACAGCCCGGAAGTGGCGATCGTGGGAGTCAACAAGGTGATCGAGCGGCCGGTCGTCGATCGCGGCCAGATCAGGATCGCCAAGATGATGAACCTGTCCTCTTCCTTCGACCATCGCGTGGTCGACGGCTGGGACGCTGCATCCTTCATTCAGCGCGTGAAGGCGTTGCTGGAAACGCCGGCGCTGCTGTTCGTCGAACCATAAGGAGAGAGGGTCGCCATGAAATTATTATCGGTCCTTGATATGCCGGACCGCGTCTTCGAACGGTTCGAGGGGCGCATGGATCTGGTGCGTGGTCGCCTGGAGGATGCCGCCGCTGTCGAGCCGGATGCGATCCTCTGTTCCATTCGCCCTTATCGCTTTGATTGGGCGGCGATCGCGGCGCTGCCGGCGTCGGTCAAGTCGATCGCGACCTATTCGGTGGGCTATGACCATATCGATCTGGCCGCCGCGCGCGGGCGGGGCATCGCGGTCTTCAACACGCCCGCCGTCTTGTCGGATGCGGTGGCCGACGCCAGCCTGTTCCTTATCCTGGGCGCGGCGCGGCGGGCGACCGAGAGTATCGCGCTGCTGCGGGAGGGGCGTTGGACCGGCTGGACCCCCGACCAGTTTATCGGCGAAGGGCTGGGCGGCAAGACGCTTGGCATTTTCGGGATGGGCAATATCGGCCGGAAGATCGCCGCGCGGGCGCGGGCCTTCGGCATGAAGATTGGCTATCACGATCAGCGGGAAGTGGCGGACGAGGACGCGCGCTTCTATGGCGATCCCCGCGGGCTGCTGGCGGACAGCGATGTTGTCGTGCTGGCATGGCCTTCGACGCCGGAAACGCGCTACTTCATCGCGGCCGACACGTTGCGCCTGGCGAAGCCGTCGCTGATCCTGGTCAATATCGGGCGGGGCGATCTGGTGAAGGATGATGATCTGATCGCGGCGCTGAAGGACGGCACCATATTGGCGGCCGGGCTGGACGTGTTCGACAATGAACCGCGCATCCATCCGGGCTATCTCGACCTGCCCAACGCGTTCCTGCTGCCGCATATCGGCAGTTCGACCTGGGAGGCGCGCCTGGCCATGGCCGACATATTGGCCGATGCGATGGAGACGCATGAAGCGGGCGGCACGCCGCCGAACCGGATTGCCTGAGCCGCGCTCACAGCATCTGGAAGACCAGCCGGCCGCCCAGGACGACCATCAGGACGTAGATGAGGGTGTAGAAGCGTTGCGGGTCGATCTTGCGGACAAGGACGACGCCGGCAGCGGTCGCGGCCAGGGCGACGGGCATCAGCAGCGCGCTTGCCTGGAGATTGGGGCGGGTGAACTGTCCCAGTGCGGCATAAGCGGGGATCTTCATCCAGTTCATCGCGGCGAAGGCGATGGCGGTCGTCCCCACCAGCACGTCGCGGGGAAGCTGGCGGGGGATCACCCACATCTGAAAAGGGGGAGCGCCGGCATGGGCGATCTGGCTGGTAAAGCCCGATCCCACCCCGAAGAGCGAACCGACCCAATAAGGGGAATGGGACGGCATGGGCACCCGCCCGCCGCGTTCCAGCCAGAGGCGATAGAAACCGAACAGCAGCGAAAGCAGCCCGACAATGCCGGTGACGACCTTTTCATCGACCATGGCGGCGAAGATGTAGCCGAGCAGCACGCCCAGTGCCATGCCCGGCAACATGGCCGCGATGATGGGCCTGTCCCAGGTCCGGCGAAAGGCCCAGACGCTGACGATATCCTGCACGACCAGGATGGGCAGCAGGATCGCGGCGCCCTTTATGGGATTAACGCCCTGCGCCATGATCGGCATGGACAGCATGCCAAGGCCGGCGAAACCGCCTTTGCCCAGGCCGGAAATCGTGACCGAGAGGACGGCGCAGGTGATAAACAGCAGGTCGGACGAAATCATGAATGAGGTCTCGAACAGAAAGCGAAATCGGGGTGGGATCGCCCGGATTGATCTGTCGGCTGTTTACGTGCTGGACATTCCGCTGTAAACCTTACATGGAAGAGTTTCGTGGCCACGGGCGGTTCGGCCGGACAGATGGGACGAGGAAGGAAGAGAGGATCGCGATGGCGACCGATGATGGTTTTGTAGAGACGGTTGATCGTGCGGCGG
>DATEDR010000411.1:0-17743 GCA_035281605.1 Sphingobium sp. | reverse complement strand
GCGCGTCTTCCTGCGTTGCTTGCGCGCCATAGCGGATGATCGCGAGGCCGGCGGGAAACTCCACGATGCCGCATATGGCGACCGTATAGCCATGGACGAGCATCAAGATGCCATAGTCATGCGGCCCCAGCGCCCGGACGGCGATCACCAGATAGACGACGCTGATCAGGCCCGCGCCCGCCTTACCGCCCAGGACCAGGCCCAGCCCTTTAAAGATGCGCCTGATCCTGCCCGTACCGGCAGTATTATGGTTCGTCGCGGCCATGGTGGTCGGGGCGGCGGTCAGGACGATATGATCCGAAAGGGAAGGACGGTCACGCTGCTCGCACCTGTCGCGGGGTTCGGTTGCCCGGCTTCAGCCGCCCCGCAAGGCTCGCGATCACCTCGGCGGCGCGGTCGGAAGACGGTCGCCCGTTCAGGTCGAAACTGTCGGCGAACAGGCGTTCCTGCACATCCCGATAGTGTTTCTCGTGCAACTCCTCCGCTCGGTCGAGCGCGTCGTCCAGTTCCTCCACGCGCGAAATAACCTCGCCCGCCTGCCAGTGCGCGAAATTCGGATCGGAGCGCCAGTCGATGCCATAGCTGTTCAGGAATATGCAGGGGCGCGGGTGCAGCAGGAACTCATAGGTCTGGCTGCTGGCGTCGCCCAGATAGATATGCGCCGCGATCGTGTAGCTCATGTCGGTCGATGCCCGGCTTCCGAGGTCGATGTGGATATTGTCGCCATGGAGATAGCGGTTGTCGATCGATCCGGGCCGCCGCACCGACAATTTATCGATCGTCACGACGAAGGAGCGTTCGAACAGCATCACATGGGGCGCGAAGATCAGCTCGAGCCCGTCACGCTGGCCGAAATAGTCAAGCACCGCGCGCCCATGCTTGTACCAGGATGACAAATGAGGCGAGGAATGGGGATTGTAGAGGATGATCGGCCGGTCCCCTTCGCGCCGCTGCGGGCGACCCGCCTGGCGGACCATATCGAACTTGGGATAGCCCACGATGCTGATCGTGTCGGGATCGACCTGCGCGTCGGCGATCAGCCGTCTGCGGATCTTCTCACCGGAACAGAGGACATGGTTGAAGCCGGCGCTTGCCCTGTCGAATCCGATCGCGCGGTCGCCTGCGCCGTGGCGGGTGTGGATAATGAAAAGGTCAGATAATCCGTACCGGGATTTTAGCAGAAGAGACGTTTTTTCGGCGACGACCAGCACGTCCAGGCTGCGGAAGAAGTCTATATTATCCCTGTATATCAATATCTTGGACGCGGGCACCACTATGTCCAGCATTCGCGCCACCCGCATGGACCGGGGCGCGAGCGTCAATTCTACATGCTGGATGCGCGTATTGATCCAAGTGCCGGCGAGGCGGCGGACTTCTTCAGCCAGTCGGTCGTTGGTCGTGGCAACGATGATTTCCCCGGGAAAACCCCCTTTGGCAAGGGCGAGCGCGATGGGAAGACTATGGGCAAGCTGATGTATCTGATCGTGGTTGAACAGAAACCCTATCCGCATGACATCCGATCCTTATCTGTCGGGCCATTACATCGCCATTGAACCGTCCTGCATGTCGTCGAGCATGATTAATCCATTCAGATTCAACCACGCTACGTCATTTCATCAAACTGTCAAAGAAGAGATTCGGTATAGGCGCGGCGCATCGGGTCAGCGTTGCCGACCTCTTGCGATCAACCCGCTGCCTGTCTATGGAGCGTTCGTCCGCGTCGATCCTGTCGAAGCGGGCGAAGATCGCGTCGGTTCCCCGGAGACGGGGTGAAAAGGGAATGCGGTGCGGGCCGTCAACGGCCCAAATCCGCAGCTGTCCCTGCAACTGTAAGTGGCGAGCGCGACATATAGGCGCGGATGGGCGAGGGCCCGATCCGCCAGCCACTGGGCCGGACGCTAAACCCTGCGAGGCCTGGGAAGGCCATATGTCAAGCGATGACCCATGAGCCAGGAGACCTGCCGGCGTCTGGTCGCTCTTGCCTTCGTCCAGGGGATGGCCGCGGCACGGTGAACTCCGTCTGAGCGACGAACGAGCGGTGGAGACCGCATCGGTTCGCGTGAACGGTCGCGGGGGCGTCCGGCTGTCCGCGCGCGCCGACCGTCGCTGGCGGCAGGTCTCTTCCGGAAGTCGCGCGACGCCGGAGGACTATAGATGCAGTTGAAGATGTTGAAGTACGGCCTGGCGTCCCTGTTGACGGTGAGCTGGGCGAGCGTGGCCGTGGCCGCCCCGGATGCCGCGCCCGCCGCGGACGCGGCAGAGGCGGGGACAGCCGCGATCGTCGTGTTCGGCCGGGGGGAGGCCAAGATCGGCGTCGCGCAGGCGGCGAGCGAAGGCAGCGTCGGGGGTGCGGACCTGCTCGTCCGTCCGCTGCTGCGCGTGGCGGAGCTGCTGGAGGCGGTGCCCGGCATGGTCGCCGCGCAACATTCGGGCAGCGGCAAGGCGAACCAGTATTTCCTGCGCGGGTTCAACCTGGACCATGGGTCGGATTTCACCACCTATATCGACGGCGTGCAGATGAATTTCCGCACCCACGGCCATGGTCATGGCTATCTGGACCTCAATGGCCTGATCCCGGAAATCATCGCGCGGGAGGATTTCCGCAAGGGGCCCTATCGCGCGCAGAGCGGCGATTTTGCGCTGGCGGGCGCGGCCTATATGAAGACCATCGACGGTTTCGACCGGCCGTGGATGTCGGTCGAGGGCGGATCCTATGGCGGGCGCCGCATCGCGGCGGGGGGCACAATCCGGGGGCCGGGCGGCGGCGACCTGACGCTCGTCGCGCAGGCCAAGGCCTATGACGGTCCGTGGGAAGAGTCCGAGCATCTGCGCCACTATGCCGGTTTCGTGAAATATCGCCTGCCTGCGGGCGCCGGCGCGCTGGAAACCACGCTTCACGCCTATCGCGCCACCTGGCGGCCGACCGAGCAGATACCCGAACGGATCGTCGGATCGGCGCAGTGTCCGGACGTCTTTTGTTCGCCCGATCCTTCGGCGCGGGGCGAAACCACGCGTTTCGTCGGCAACATCGCCATCACGCAGCCGGCCGGCCGCGCCAATGCCTATGTCCAATATTATGACTGGGCGATGTTTTCGAACCCCACCTATGCCGATCCCGACGGCACGAGCGCGCAAATCCGGCAATTCGACCGCCGCTGGATCATCGGCGCGACCGCGGAGAAAAGCTGGGCCATCGCGCCCGCGCTGGACGTCAGCCTGGGGACCGAAAACCGGTATGACCATATCGGCAATGTCGGGGTCGCCCGCACGGCGGATCGGGCCTTCCTGGCCTCGCTCGGCCGTTATCATGTCGAGGAACTGTCGGCCGCTCTCTATGGCGAGGCGACCTGGCGACCGGTCGACGGACTGCGGGTGACCGGCGGCCTGCGCGGCGATCATTATCGCTATTGGGTGCGGGCGAAGGACGGCGTCGCTGCAACCCTGGGCGAGGGGAAGGGGTCCGACAGCCTGCTGTCGCCCAAGGCGTCGCTGGCATGGCGGGTGATGCCCGAGCTGGAACTCTACGCCAATTGGGGCCGGGGCTTCCATTCCAACGACGTGCGCGGCGCGGTGAATGTCGACACGCCGGTTCCCGTGCTGGTGCGGGGCACCGGCAAGGAACTGGGCGGGCGGTTGCAATTTGGCCGAGCGAGCCTGACGGCGACCTATTGGTGGCTCAATGTGGGCAGCGAGCTGCGGTTCGTTGGCGATTCCAACGCGGTCGAACCGAGCGGGGCCAGCAGGCGGCGGGGATATGAGATCGTCGCCTTCTGGCGGCCGCTGCCCTGGCTGGCGATCGACGGCAATTATACCGCCAGTCATTCGCGCTACGACAATGGCGACCGCATCCCCAACGCCTTTGAAAACGCGGCGTCGGGTGGCGCGGCCATCATACTGGACCGATGGGAAGCGAGCGTCCGGGTCCGTCACCTCGGCCCCTATCCCCTGGTCGAGGATGGCAGCGTGCGCGACAAGGGCAGCACCATCGTCAACGCGCGTGGCGCATGGAAAGGCAAGCGGATCGAACTCTATGGCGAACTGCTGAACATCTTCAACAGCAGGGACAAGGATATCGCCTATTATTACGAATCCTACATTCCCGCCTTCGACGCGTCCGGTCCGCAGGAAGGGCGGCTGAGCCGCGTGGTCGAACCGCGCACCGTCCGACTGGGTGCGAAGGTCAAATTCTGAAAACAAGGGAGAAGGGCGGACCGGCGGGGCAAATGCCTGGCGGTTCGCCCCTCCGTTCAGGTCGCTTTCGTAAGGGATTTTGCGGCGTCCGTTTCGGGCAGCAGCCAGCAGGAAATCAGCGCGACGACGATCGTGGCCAGCCCCAGGGCGCCGATGACGCCCGGCACGCTTGCCCCGCGCGCCAGCATCACCGTGACGATCGTGACGACAAGCACCGTCGTCGCGGCATTGACGATATTGTTCGCCGCGATGGTGCGCGACCGCTCGTTGCGCAGGCTGTGCGTCTGAAGGATGGCATAGAGCGGCACGATGAACATGCCGCCGGCAAAGGCGATGGCGAACAGGTCGGCGATGATCCGCCAGCTTCCCGCCGACCCGACGAATTCGGCGATGCCGGCCCCGGCGTGCACGGGCACATAGGCGCTGGTCGAGAGCCAGAGATCGATCATGCCGCCGGCCAGCACGACAGCCGCCCCCGGCACGAACCGCGCCGATACCGCGCCGCCCAGCAGCCGGTTCACCAGCATCGAGCCCAGCGCCACGCTGACCGAAAAGATCAGCAGGAACAGGGTCGCGACCTCCTGCCGCGCGTCGAGGACGCCGCTTACCAGCGGCGCGAATTCCGCCAGCAACACCGCGCCGACCGCGAAGAACCAGCTGATGCCCAGGATCGACAGCCACACCCCGCGCCCATGGCGCGCCGCCTTCAATATGCCCCAGGTGCCCTTGAAGATGTTGCGCTCGATCCGGAGGCCCGGCGCCACGGCCGGGGCGGACGGGACGGCCAGGCTGACGAGGAAACCGGCGGTCGCAAGGCCCACCGCGACCAGGCCCGCTTCCCAGGGCGGGATGACGCCGGCCAGCAACTGCCCGCTCAGGATCGCGAGGAAGGTGCCCGCTTCGATCAGGCCCGTGCCGCCCATGATCTCATGGGCGCGCAGATGCTGCGGCAGGATCGAGAATTTGACCGGCCCGAAGATGGTCGAGTGCAGCCCCATCAGGAACAGGCAGGACAGGAGCAGCGGGACCGACTCCAGCCAGAAGCCGGTGACGGCGAGGCTCATGATGACGACCTCCGCCGCCTTTACCGCGCGGACGATCCTGGCCTTGTCCCAGGCGTCGGCGAGCTGGCCGGCCAAGGCGGAAAAGAGGAAATAGGGCAGGATGAACAGGCCCGTCGCGATCGTCGCCAGCATCTCCGCTTTATCGGGTTCGGCACGATAGAGGCCGAAATTGGCGAGGAAGAGCAGCGCGAACTTCAGCAGATTGTCGTTAAAGGCGCCCAGGAACTGCACCACGAACAGCGGCGCGAAACGGCGTTTCACCAGCAGCGACAGATCAGGTGCGGACATGTTCTAACCCCATTGGCCGACCACTATGCAGCAATTGTCGATGCGATGTTAAGCGGGGCGGCATAATCTCTTCTAACCCTTGCTTTGGCGCCCGCTTGGGCCGATCCTTGCGACTCCGACGCTACCCAGGTCCTCAGGCGCAACGACGCCTGATCGGAAGGAGAGGGACATGAAGGCAATCGGCAAAGGCTCGAAAGTCATCGCGCTCGTCGGACCGGCGGGCGCGGGCAAGACCAGTCTGGCAGAAGCGATGCTTTTCGCCGCAGGGGCGATCCCCAGATTGGGGGCGGTCAAACAGGGGAGCAGCGTGGGCGACGCCAGTCCGGAAGCGCGATCGCGCGGCGCATCGACCGAACTCAACCTCATGCGCTTTGCCTGGATGGACGAGCCCTATGTCCTGCTGGACGTGCCCGGCTCGCCCGGATTTTCGGCGGATGCGGACCGGGCGCTGACGGTCGCGGACCTGGCGCTGGTCGTGATCGATCCCGATCCGGGCCGCGCCGCTCTGGCCGAACCGGTGTTGCGCCGGCTGGAGGCGCTGGACATGCCCCATGCGCTGTTCGTCAACAAGATCGACCAGGCGCGCGGCAGCATCCAGGACCTGCTGGAAGCGTTGCAGCCGCTGAGCGACGTGACGTTCGTCGCAAGGCAGATCCCGATCCGTTCGGGCGAGCAGGTGGACGGGTTCGTCGATCTCGCGCTCGAACGCGCCTATCATTATTGTCCCGGCAAGCCGTCCGAGCAGATACCCATGCCCGCCGAGTTGCAGGCAGCCGAGGCAGCCGCGCGCGTCCACATGCTGGAACAGCTGGCCGACCATGACGACATATTGCTGGAACAACTGCTGATGGACGAGGTGCCCTCGCTCGACATCATCTTCGGCGATCTTACCAAGGAAGTCGCGGCGGGGCAGGCGGTGCCGGTGCTGTTCGGGTCGGCGCTCAACGGCTTTGGCGTTCGGCGGCTGCTCAAGATGCTGCGGCATGACACGCCCGACATGGCGCAATCCGCGCGCCGCCTGGGGCTGGAGGAAGGCACGGCGCAGCTGTTCAAGATCCTGAACGGCAGTTCCGTCGGGCGGCTGGCGCTGGCGCGGCTGTTCGGCGATCCGGTCCCCGAAGGCGCGGAATGGGTCGATCCGGACGGCCAGGCTGTGCGGGCAGGCGCGCTCTTTGCCCTGCAGGGCGCGGCGGCGACCAAGGTGCGCACGACCGAGCGCGGCGACGTCGTGGGGATCGCCAAACTGGACGGGGTGCAGGCGGGCGACCGTCTGGGCATGGGCGGGAAGAAGCCGCCCGCCGCCGAGCCGGGCGACAGGGCGGTCGCCAATTGCGGGCTCGTCATCGCGGTGAAGGATCACAAGGACGAGGTTCTGCTGTCCTCCGCCATCAGCCGGCTGGTGGAGGAGGATGCGGGGCTGGAATGGGCGCCGGATGAACTGAGCCAGGAAATGCTGATCCGCGGGATCACGGAAGAGCATCTGGCGACCGCGCTCGAGCGGTTGAAGCGGCGTTATGGCGTCAACCTGTCGTCGCGCCAGCCGTCGGTCGCCTATCGCGAAACCATCCGGAAGACCGTGACGCAGCGCGGGCGGCACAAGAAGCAATCGGGCGGGCACGGCCAATATGGCGATGTCGTCATCGAGGTCCGGCCGCTGGAGCGCGACCAGGGATTCCAATTCGACGAGAAGATCACCGGCGGCGCCATTCCCAAACAGTGGATACCGGCGGTCGAACTGGGCGTGCGCGACGCGGTGCTGCACGGGCCGCTGGGCTTTCCGGTGGTGGACGTGGCGGTGACGCTGGTCGACGGGTCGTTCCATAGCGTCGACAGCAGCGAGCTCGCCTTTCGGCTGGCGGGGCGGCTGGCGATGACGGACGCGCTCGCGGCGGCAGCGCCCTATCTGCTCGAACCGTTCGTGCATGTCGACATCACCGCGCCGGGCAGCGCGACATCGCGGCTCACGTCGTCGCTGGCGAGCAAGCGCGGTCAGCTGTTGGGGATCGCGCCCAGGGAAGGGTGGTCGCGCTGGGACATTATCGAGATGCTGCTGCCGCGCGCCGAACTGCATGGGCTGGAAGGGGAGCTGCGGTCGCTGAGCCAGGGGATGGCGCATTTCGAAGCCCGCTTCGACCATTTTGCGGAGGTCAATCCAAAGGTCGCGCATTCGATCATCCAGAAACGGCTCGAGCCGGCCTGAGAATTATTTCGGCCGCGGGTCGTCGATCTGCGCGCCTGCGGCGATCATGCGGCCGGACGCCTGCGCCGTGACGGCTTCGCAGAGGGTGCGGGCGACGTTGCGGACTTCCTCCTGGAAATCCGCGTCCTGATCCAGCGCGTCATGGCTGGTCGCATAGGGTTTATAATAGCCGATATAGCGGTCGACCTGCGCCTTCGCGCCCGCCGACGCCAGCCCCATCGCTTGCAGCCAGTCGGCCAGAAGGCGGCGCACATTTTCCGCGCCTTCCGTATCGCCGTGCACGACCACGCCGAACAGGCGGCCGGCGAGATGGCGGGGATAGTCCCATCCGGCCATCTCGATCGCCTTGGCGCGCGCCGCGTCCTTGCCGTGCGTGCGCGTCGGATCGGGATTGCCGCCGTCCGCGCATACCAGCCGGTCGATCATCAGCTTCATCGGCGAACTGGGCTGATACCAGTTCACCGGCGTGATCAGCAATATGCCGTGCGCCGCGACCCACAGGGGATAGATGTCGTTCATCCAGTCGTGGATCTGGCCCAGGCTGTAATTGGGATAACAGGAGCAGGGCCAATGGCAGAGCGCCGGTGATGTGGAAAAGCACGCCTTGCAGGGATGGATGGTCCGGCCATATTCGGACGTCACCCGCGACAGGTCGAGGATGTCGGTGGCGAGGCCCTGGGCCCTGCAGACGGCATCGGCCAGCTGCGTCAGCCGCCAGCTTTTCGACATTTCGCCGGGGCAGCTATGTTCGCTGCGGGAAGATCCGTTGATGATGAGGATCTTGCGCGGCAGCGAGACATCGTCATGCGCCGACTGCGCGCTCTGGATGGACGCCGCTGCCGCTATCCAGTCGGTGGAGAGATCATAGGCGGGATCGGCGTAGCCTGGGCCTGCCTTTTGCGTTCGGGGGCTCTTGCGGTGATGGCTATAGGCGTCCCAGGCGCCCTGCGCGATCTGGTCGACGGCGGCCTTGAGCGGTCCGAAGACCGGGTCGCGAAACTGCTCCTTGAACCGCTGGAGGAAGAGCTCGCGGGGCAGGAGCGGGTCGGGCATGCCCTTGCGCGGTGTCGGGTCGTCCATGGGGGATCAACGCCGACGCGCGAGAGATGTTGCGCCGCGCGCGTCAGTGGAAAGCCGAACTCTCTGCGCGCCTCTGCAGCCGCAGCGCCATGGCCTGGAACCGGACGGCGCGTTCATTGTGGACGGCGACGGTAAGCATGTCGGCGCCGCGCAATCTTGCTTCTCTGGCCTGACGGGCTTCCTGCTTGGCGCAGGCGGAAAAATGCGATGCGTCGCGAAGGCGCATGGCTCGATCCTCTCTCTTATCCTGTCCTTGGACGAGCTATATCATTGTCGTGTCCCGTCCGAAATAATTCAGGTTAATTCGAGCCGGTGACAGGCGCCAATTTAGAGGTAGGCGGCTATCTAGCCTCTTCGTTCCAGGAGATAGTCTCGAAGCTTGCCTTCAGGAAGGCGATCAGGGCGTCGACGGCGGCGGGTCGCCCTCCGGCGCGCGGATGGACGGCATATACCGCCAGATCCCCCGGACCTTCCCACCCGTCGAGCAGTTGAACCAGGCGGCCCTCCTCCACCAGTTCGCCGACGTCCCAGAGCGATCGCAGCGCTATGCCGACGCCCGACAGGGCCAGTTCGCGCACGATCTCGCTGGAGTTGGTCCGCACATGGCTCCGTCCGTCGACGAGCTTGCGCGAACGGCCATTGAGCAGGCGCCAGGGCAATTGTCCCTCCGCCGCGAGCAGGCGATGTCCCGCAAGGTCGGCGACGCGCCGGGGCACCCCATGTTCGGCGAGATAGGCGGGGCTCGCGCAAAGGATGCGGCGGTTCGCGGCCAGATAATGGGATTCCAGGCTGGCGGGCACGGCGCTGGTGATGCGGATCGCCATGTCGACCCGCTCCGTCAGCAGGTCGACATAGGCGTCGGTCAGGTTCAGCTCCAGCTCCACCTGGGGATGGGCAGTGAGGAAGGCGTGCATCAGCGGCGCGACATGCAGGCGGCCGAAGGAGGTCGGCGCCGATACACGGAGCGGCCCCGATACCGAGCGATGCCGGTTCGTGACGCGGTCTTCCGCCTGCTGGAGCGCTTCCAATATCGCCAGCAGGTCTTGATGGAGGCGAGCGCCCGCTTCAGTCGGCGCCAGCCTCCGCGTGGTTCGATGGACGAGCCGCACGCCCAGCCGCGCCTCCAGCCGGGCGATGCGTTTCGACATCATGGCGGGCGAAATCTTCAAGAGGCGACCCGCGGCCGACAGACTGCCCGCTTCCACCGCCCGGGCGAAGAGAATATAGTCCGGGTCCATCATCATCTTTTCTTCTAAAGCAAATATCTTTCAATTTCTGATTATCTAGTGCGATGATCGATGCCGGTCTATAGGATGCGGCCGAGCTTTTCAGGAGTGATCCGATGTCCAACATGATCGAAAAGGCAGGCCTGAAGGTCGCCTCCGAACTCGCCGCTTTCATCGAGGACCAGGCCTTGCCCGGTACGGGAATCAGCGCTGACCGCTTCTGGACCGGCGCGGCTTCGATCTTCGCGCATTTCGCGCCGCGCAATGCCGAGTTGCTGCGCAAGCGGGACGATCTGCAGGCACGGATCGACGCCTGGCACCAGGAACGCGCCGGGCAGCGCATCGACGCCGCGGACTATCAGGCGTTCCTGACCGACATCGGCTACCTGGTTCCCGAGCCCGCGCCTTTTTCGATCGGATCGACCCGGGTCGACGACGAACTGGCGACGCTGGCCGGGCCGCAGCTCGTCGTGCCCATCCTCAACGCCCGTTTTCTGCTGAACGCGGCGAATGCGCGCTGGGGTAGCCTTTATGACGCGCTTTACGGCACCGACGCCATTCCGGGCGCTGCGGCGGGGAAAGGCTATGACGCCGAGCGCGGCGCGCAGGTCATCGCGTGGGCCAAGGCGTTCCTAGACCGTGCGGTGCCGCTGGCGGAAGGAAGCTGGACCGAATGGACCGGCGGCGCGCCCGCGCTGCGCGATCCCGCGCAATTGGTCGGCCATGCCGGCGACAATATCCTGTTGCGGCATAACGGCCTGCATATCGAACTGGTGATCGATGCGGCGCATCCGATCGGCCGCGACGATCCGGCGCATCTGGCCGACATCATCCTGGAATCGGCGCTTTCCACGATTTGCGACCTGGAGGATTCGGTCGCGGCGGTCGACGCGGAGGACAAGGTCGCGGCCTATGCCAACTGGCTGGGCCTGATGAAGGGCGACCTGGAGGACACGTTCGAAAAAAATGGCGCGACGATGACGCGCCGCCTGAATGGCGACCGCAGCTATGCCGCGCCCGATGGCAGCAGCTTCACGCTGCCGGGCCGATCGCTGCTGTTCGTGCGCAACGTCGGCCATCTGATGACGACGCCCGCCATCCTGCTGGCGGATGGGAGCGAAGCGCCCGAGGGCATATTGGACGGCATCGTCACCACCCTGATCGCGCTGCACGATCTCAGCCGTAAAGGCCGTTTCGTCAACAGCCGCGCGGGCAGCATCTATATCGTGAAGCCCAAGATGCACGGACCCGAAGAGGTCGCGTTCACCAACGATCTGTTCAACGCGATCGAGGATCTTCTGGACCTCGACCGCCATGTCCTGAAGGTCGGGGTGATGGACGAGGAACGGCGGACATCCGCCAACCTTGCCGCCTGCATCCATGCGGTGCGCGACCGGATCGTCTTCATCAACACCGGCTTCCTCGACCGGACGGGCGACGAAATCCACACGTCGATGCGCGCCGGCCCGATGGTCCGCAAGGGCGACATGAAGAGCGCCGCCTGGATCAAGGCCTATGAGGACCGCAACGTCCAGATCGGCCTCGCCTGCGGCCTGTCGGGCAGGGCGCAGATCGGCAAGGGCATGTGGGCCGCGCCGGACCGGATGGCCGACATGCTGGAGCAGAAGGTCGGTCATCCCACGACCGGCGCCAACACCGCCTGGGTGCCGTCGCCGACCGCCGCCACCTTGCATGCGACCCATTATCATGCCGTCGACGTCTTCGCGCGGCAGGAGCAGCGCCGGTCCGAGCCGGTCGCCAGCCTGGATGCGCTGCTCAGCGTGCCGCTGGCGCTTGGACAGAATTGGTCGGAGCAGGAAATCCGCGAGGAGCTGGACAACAACGCCCAGGGTATACTGGGCTATGTCGTCCGCTGGGTGGATCAGGGCGTCGGCTGCTCCAAGGTTCCCGACATTCACGATATCGGCCTGATGGAAGATCGCGCGACGCTGCGCATTTCGTCGCAGCACATGGCGAACTGGATGCTGCATGGCGTCTGTTCCGCGGAAGAGGTCGACGCGGCGCTCAAGCGCATGGCCGCCAAGGTCGACGCGCAAAATGCCGGTGATCCGCTCTATCGCCCGATGAGCGGCAATGAAGATACGAGCCTGGCCTTTCAGGCGGCCCGGGCGCTGGTATTCGAAGGGGTGGCGCAGCCCAACGGCTATACCGAGCCGCTGCTGCACAGCTTCCGCGCGCGGCTGAAGCAGGCGTAAGGAAAGGCCACCGGGGTAATCCGGATGGGGCGGCGCGCGGCATGGCTGCGTGCCGCCCCAAATCCATTGGGCGCAGGCGGCTGGGAAAGGCCTTCTTGCAGGACCCTAAGTAAATTGTCGTCGCTCACCTTAATAGCTCGGCCCTAAGGCCTTTTCATCTGGTAAGGCCTGCGACAATGGGCTTTCTGCCATGACGGGGCTGAAAAGGTTGAGCAAGAAGATGACTGACTCCAAAACGCTGACCCATCTGGCGCGCCTGGAGGCGGAGAGCATCCACATCCTGCGCGAGGTGGTTGCCGAGGCCGAGAAGCCGGTGATGCTCTATTCGGTCGGCAAGGACAGCGCGGTGATGCTGCACCTGGCGCGCAAGGCTTTCTATCCCTCGCCGCCGCCCTTTCCGCTGTTGCATGTCGACACGACCTGGAAGTTCAAGGCGATGTACGAACTGCGCGACCGGATGGCCCGCGAGAGCGGCATGGAGCTGCTGGTCTATCACAATCCCGAAGCGCAGGAGCGGGGGATCAACCCGTTCGACCATGGCCCGCTGCACACCGACATGTGGAAGACGGAGGGCCTGAAGCAGGCGCTCGACCTGTATGGCTTCGATGCGGCGTTCGGCGGCGCGCGGCGCGACGAGGAGAAGAGCCGGGCGAAGGAGCGCATCTTCTCCTTCCGCACCGCAAGCCACGGCTGGGACCCGAAGAACCAGCGGCCGGAGCTGTGGAACCTCTACAATGCCCGCAAGAACAAGGGCGAGAGCATTCGTGTCTTCCCGATCAGCAACTGGACCGAACTCGACATCTGGCAGTATATCCACCTGAATGACGTGCCGATCGTGCCGCTTTACTTCGCCGAGAAGCGCCCGACGGTGGAGCGCGACGGCATGCTGTTGATGGTCGATGACGAACGCTTCCCGTTGAAGGAAGGCGAGGTGCCGGTCGAACGGTCGATCCGCTTCCGCACGCTGGGCTGCTATCCGCTGACCGGCGCGGTGGAGAGCGAGGCCAAGACGCTGCCGGAGGTGATCCAGGAGACGCTGCTCACAACCACGTCCGAACGGCAGGGCCGCGCCATCGACAAGGATGCGGGTGGCGCCGGCATGGAGAAGAAGAAGCAGGAGGGGTATTTTTGACGCGCCGCGGAATGCGCAGCGTTCCCAAGCGTCAACCCCAGCACAGGCTGGGGTCTCGGGCCTACCGGCCGACCCCTTCGACCCAGATCAACGAGATCCCAGCCTATGCTGGGATGACGGGACAGATGACATGACCGACACTCTCGCAGACCCCATCTACAAGACCGACGCGCTCATCGCCGAGGATATCGACCAGTATCTGGAAGTGCATCAGCACAAGACGATGCTGCGCTTCATCACCTGCGGATCGGTGGATGACGGCAAGTCGACCCTGATCGGGCGCCTGCTCTACGACAGCAAGATGATCTTCGAGGATCAGCTCGCCGCGCTGGAGGCCGACAGCAAGAAGGTCGGCACGCAGGGGCAGGAGATCGACTTCGCGCTGCTGGTCGACGGGCTCGCCGCCGAGCGGGAGCAGGGCATTACCATCGACGTCGCCTATCGCTTCTTCGCGACGGAAAAGCGCAAGTTCATCGTCGCCGACACGCCGGGCCACGAGCAATATACGCGCAACATGGTGACCGGCGCGTCGACCGCGGACCTTGCCGTCATCCTGATCGACGCGCGCAAGGGGGTTCTGACGCAGACGCGGCGGCACAGCTATCTGGCGCACCTGATCGGCATCCGCAACATCGTGCTGGCCGTCAACAAGATGGACCTGGTCGACTATGATCAGGCGGTCTATGACGGCATCGTCAAGGATTATGCCGAGTTCGCCAAGTCGATTGGCATCGCCGCCTTCACCGCCATGCCGATTTCCGGCTTCAAGGGCGACAATATCACCGGCCCGTCGGCCAACACGCCTTGGTACAAGGGGCCGGCGCTGATCGAGCATCTGGAAACGGTCGAGGTCAATAGCGCCACCGACGCGGAAAAGCCGTTCCGCATGCCGGTCCAGTGGGTCAACCGTCCCAATCTCGACTTCCGGGGCTTTTCGGGCCTGATCGCCAGCGGCACGGTGAAGCCGGGCGATGCCGTCCGCGTGCTGCCTTCGGGCAAGACCAGCACGGTGACGCGCATCGTCACGCTCGGCGGTGACCTGGACGAAGCGGTCGCGGGTCAGTCGGTGACGCTCTGCTTTGCGGACGAGATCGACTGCTCGCGCGGCGACGTCATCGCGCTGGCCGACAATCCGCCGCAAGCCGCCGATCAGTTCGAAACCACCATTGTCTGGATGGCGGACGAGGAAATGCTGCCGGGCCGTCCCTATTGGCTGAAGATCGGCACCCAGACCGTCACCGCCACGGTTCAGCAGCCCAAATATCAGGTCAACGTCAACACGATGGAACATCTGGCGGCGCGGACGCTGGAATTGAACGCCATCGGCGTGGCGAACCTGTCGACCGACAAGCAGATCGTGTTCGAGCCCTATGAGGCGAACCGGACGCTGGGCGGCTTCATCCTGATCGACAAGATCAGCAACGCCACGGTGGCGGCGGGGATGCTGCACTTCTCGCTGCGGCGGGCGCAGAATGTCCATTGGCAGGCGACTGACGTCACGCGCGAATTCCATGCGGGCCTCAAGAACCAGAAGCCCGCGGTGCTGTGGTTCACCGGCCTGTCGGGCGCGGGCAAGTCGACCATCGCCAATCTGGTCGAAAAGAAGCTGGCGCGGATGAACCGCCACACCTTCCTGCTGGACGGCGACAATGTGCGCCATGGCCTGAACAAGGATCTGGGCTTTACCGATGCCGACCGGGTGGAGAATATCCGCCGCGTGGGCGAGGTCGCCAAGCTGATGACCGACGCGGGGCTGATCGTCATCACCGCCTTCATCTCGCCCTTCCGTTCGGAACGCGAGATGGTGCGGCAGATGATGCAGCCGGGCGAGTTCATCGAGGTGCATATCGACACGCCGCTCGCCGATGCCGAAGCGCGCGACGTCAAGGGCCTGTACAAGAAGGCGCGGGCGGGCGAACTCAAGAACTTCACCGGCATCGACAGTCCCTATGAGCCGCCGCAGGACCCCGAGATCCGCGTCGATACCACCGCGCTGACGGCCGAGGAAGCGGCGGATCTGATCGTGGCAAGGCTGATTCCATGAGCGCGGCCCTGGATATCAAGGCGATGAGCGACGCCGACCTGGCTGCGCATCTGGCCGAAGTCGCCGGGCGCATCCTGCTGGAGGTGCGCGCGTCGGGCCTGTTCAGCGCCAAGGCGCTGGGCAAGGCGGGGGATCAGACCGCGAACCAGTTCCTGTGCCATGCGCTACGCGAAGTGCGCCCCGAGGACGGGCTGCTCTCCGAGGAGGAGAAGGACAATCCCGACCGGCTCGCCAAGAGCCGGGTGTGGATCGTCGACCCCGTCGACGGCACCCGCGAATATGGCGAGGAGCGGTCCGACTGGGCCGTGCATGTGGGCCTGGCGATCGACGGCGAAGCGGTGATCGGCGCGGTTGCGCTGCCGGGCCTGGACCTGACGGAAACCGGGCGGGGCACGGTATTGCGTTCGGACAGGCCGGTTCCGTTGCCGCCGACCCCTGATAAGCTGCGCATGGTCATTTCCCGCACGCGCCCTGCCAGCGAAGCGGTCGCGGTGGCGGAACGGCTGGATGCCGAACTGGTGCCGATGGGATCGGCCGGGGCCAAGGCCATGGCGGTCATATTGGGCCAGGCCGACATCTATCTGCATAGCGGCGGGCAATATGAGTGGGACAGCCTGGCCCCCGTCGCGGTCGCGCAGGCCCACGGTCTCCACTGCTCGCGGATCGATGGATCGCCGCTCGTCTACAATCAGCGCGACGTTTACCTCCCCGACCTCCTCATCTGCCGGAAGGAGCATGCGGAACAGGTGCTGGCGCTGATCGCCGAGATCAAGGGCGCGGCGGCCGCCTGATCCCGACGCAGGCACGGGTCAGGGGGCGGGCGGCTGGTTCCCTGCGCGGAACCCTGGATCAACGCCATCCGCAGGCATTGGCAGACGATTTCGTCGCGCTGATTAAATAGGCGATGAAGGTCACGATGCCGGCGCCCGGCCGCGACCGGCGGGCTTTCAACTCCGTCACCTCCGTTTCGGCGCGCAGCGTGTCGCCGATGAACACGGGCTTGGGCATGACCAGCTTGTCATAGCCAAGATTGGCGACCAGCACGCCCAGCGTCGTGTCGCCGACCGAAAGCCCGACCATCAGCGCGAAAGTGAAGGTGCCGTTGACGAGGATCTGCCCGAACTCGCTGGCCTTCGCGGTTCCGCGTCGATGTGCAGCGGCTGCGGATTGTGGGTCATGGTAGGGGACAACAGATTGTCCGTTTCCGTGACGGTTCGGCGGATCTCGTGAACCAGCCGCTCGCCCACGGTCCACTGGTCGAAAAATTTGCCCGCCATCAGACCGCCTCCGCCTTTTCGATCTTCGCGAGCAGCGCGCCTTCGCTGACCTGACCGTCTTCGGCGCCGTTGAGTTCGGTGACGGTGCCGTCGAACGGGGCGACCAGGCTATGTTCCATCTTCATCGCTTCCAGCGTCAGCAGCTCCTGCCCCTTCGCCACCTTCTCGCCTGCGCGCACCGACAAGGCGATGATGCGGCCGGGCATGGGCGAACTATCGACCCGTCCGATGCGTCCGCTCCGCCTGATCCGCCGGCACGCCATGGCGTCAGCTGCCGTGTCTGCCCGGCCTCCGCAATGATGGCCGCGGGCGAAGGCGCGCGCTTGTCGGAAGGCTTCAGTCCGGCGGTCACGGGAGCCCCGTCCAGCAGGAACCGGCCTTCCAGATGCGGGGCGAGATACGGTGATCGGCCCGACCCCCGGTGCTGGCGCGAGCCGCTGGCTGACCGGATCCGCTTTGTGCCAGGCTACGATACGGATTTCCATATCTCTGAGTTTGTCGCTTAACGCCTCGATATGGTGAAACAGACATCGCAGTACTTTCCTTGCTGAGCACGACGGTTTCGCCTGCTGACGCAAGGCGTTCGGTCAGTGTCGCAAGCTGCCGTAGTCCTTTTCCGGCAACGATCCCATATTCGCCAAACAGGCCACGTAGCGCGTTGATCGTGGCTGTCCGCTGCGTCACGAGAAACGCGATGAGATTTGCGCGAGAAAGCTTCGGCGCAGAACCGTATGCCTGTTCTCGCCCACGCCGTGAACCTGGAACAATGTCTTCGCGAGGTCGAGGCCGATAGTGATCACTGACATGCTTCCCTCCCTTGATGATAGTCCAGTTCTACATAGACAGTAATATTTAACATAATCCTTATTATCAATCTAAAACCCTGTAAGCGCCATTTAGAAATGTCACCCTCTGCAAATTAGAGATGTCACTGGTGGCATGGTGCTCCCTGGATGCAGGGAGTGCGCGGATGACGGTGGTATCCATGAGCCATGGCGAGCTTACACGCTTCGATACGCTACTAC
>DATEDR010000410.1:0-8657 GCA_035281605.1 Sphingobium sp. | reverse complement strand
TGAGAAGACGATCAATCGTCAGCGTCGGAACGCCCGGTTCAAATGACCGTCCGCGACCCACTGGCACAGCGCCGGATCCGCCGTACGACGCACGCCCGAAAGCCAGATTCCGCTACGCGTGAACGTCCCTTCGACACCGTTCTTGCCGATCACCCGAACGGTGCCGTCCTCGTTACGGTGATATTCGGTCCGACTCAGCGGATGCCGCAACATCGCCATCTTCACATCTCCATTCCCAGCCGCCACCGCTGATGGCCGCGTCCAGCCGGACATCGAACAAAAGCGCCCGCACGGAAGCGAGGCCGTTCGTCTGATTGGACGCGCGGGTGGGGTCCGATTGCTGTGCCCGCACGCCTTTGACTTAGTGCAATTCTTGTGGGCAATATGCTAGGATTCGGAGCGGTAGAATGTCAAGTTGCTTTCGCATCTACTCGTCTCAATTGCGGCGTCGGACGCGAGGGGCCGCACGAGGTCAGCCCAGACTGACCTCAGCGTCCATCCGCGGCCGGTCTTCCCGATCCGACAGCTCCGGCAATCGCCCAAGCCGTGGCGGTTCGCCCCATTCCGCCTCCAGGCTTTCGCGCAGGCAACCCGTTCGCCGTCGGCCTATCCTTTGCCCAAGCTCCTGCTCGATGGCATCAAGGATGCGCGCGCAGGTCTCGCCTTCCTCGGCATAGGCGTCGTTGAAGCGCACGATCCGCGACCTTTTGTCATTGGGATCCACGGCGAACTCGATATAGCGCAAACGCTCGAGTTCCGTGAGAATCTGGCTGATGGCCTGGCGGCTCACGCCGAGATTTCGCGCGATGTTGCTCGCTTTGCACTGGCCCGCTGCGATGTTGCCGATGACGGACGCCTGCGCCCGCGAAATCGGCCGGAGCCCGTTCACCTCGAGGGCGCTCTGCAGCGCTTCCTGAAACCAGTACATTCGCTTCATCAGCATGGCGATCATGTGCATGCGAGGCGGCCCACTCCGAATATGTTGACGGCGTTTCCATCGACTGGCTGGAACAGTCAATAACATTGCGCATCAGCTCGGGACTTCCCCCATCACCGTGGTTCGATACATCTCGCGGCGATGGCCGTCATAGTCGTTCATCGCCAAGTGCAGGCACAGGCGATTGTCCCACAATACCAGCATGTCCGGTTCCCATCGCAGGCGGCAGGTGAAGGCGTGCTGGGTGATGTGGGCGACCAGGAAATCGATCAGCGGCCGGCTCTCGCTGGCGGTCAGGCCTTCGATGTCCACGGCGTAGGAATCATCGATGTAGAGGGCCTTCTCGCCGGTTTCGGGGTGCGTGCGCACCAGCGGATGCGGCGTTCGGGCAAATGCCTTGTCCCGAACGGCGTCGGCTCCATAGCCGGGGAGAGGGGCTCCCGAGGCCTTCACCAGCGCGACCAGCGCGGCCGCCTTCTCGGCCGACATGCGCACCCGAAGCGGCTCGAGCATCGCCTGCATCGTCGGGCTGAGCGCCCGGAACGCGAGCGCCGTATCCGCCCAGATGGTGTCGCCGCCGAGCGGCGGAGTCTCGATCGACCGCAGGATGGTGATCGCCGGCGGACGCGGCAGAAAAGGGGAGTCCGTATGCCATCCGCCGCCGAAGACGAGCGGCGCGCGCGCCTCCGCCTCCTTGATCACCGGCAGCACGTGGGGGTGGGCGTCGGTGTCGGACGCAAAGGAATCTGCGCCGAACTCGCCGAACCGCCGCGTGAAGGCGGCTTGTTGGTCGTGGTCCAGCCGTTGGCCGCGCAGGTAGATCATTCGGTGGCGGAACAGCGCGCCCCGCAGCTCCTGGAATGCTTCGTCGGAAAGGTCGTTGACGTCGAGGTTCCGGATTTCCGCGCCCATCGAGGAGGCGAGCGGCCGCACCTCGATGTGCCGGCAATTCGCGGCCGAATTCTCGAATACGCCATGGGGCGCATCACGCTGGTCGAGCATGACGTCCAACGCTCCTCAGGTTCAAAGCGATCAACAATCTATTTGAGGACGAATTCTCACGGGCGCCAAGAGAAAGGTCAAATAGTAATTGCCCCGCGAACCTTTGGGGTTAACTTGAAGCCCAGGCCTGGCGCGAAGCGCCGGGCAAATTCGATCAAGCAAATGAAATCGGGGCACGGGATGGGCGAAGGCGACGAGGCAATGCAGACTCGCGGATCATTGCCGATCGGGCGGCGGGGATATCTTTCCCTGTTCGGCATCGGTCTGATGGGGATGTCGATGTCCCGGGCCCAAGCCGCGGAGGCCAAGGGCCGATCTCCGGCAACGACCAGCTCGGACGACGAGGAAATCGACCGGGTCAGGATCAGCAACCTGATATTGCGCGAACGCACGGCACGGGATGCGGCGCGGTGGGATGAGATGCGGGCAAGCTATCATCCCGATTCCACGGTGGACATTTCATGGTTCAAGGGAAAGGGGCCCGCCTTCGTCGACGCCACCGCAGAACTCTTCACCAAGCGGCTGAGGTCCTTCCACCAGCTGGAACCCCCGGTGGTCACGATAAACAATGACCGTGCGCTGGTCGACGTCGGCGCCGCAGTTCACCTTCCGGGCTTCGTCGGGGACGTGGCGGTGGGCGTCATCAGCCATACGCGCGCCTTGTACAGGGTCGAACGCTCGGCGGGCCGCTGGTCCATTTCCCACCTCACCTCGATCTATGTCCGCGACTCGATGCATACGGTCATCCCGGGCGCAGCGCTCAAGCTCGATGTGGACAAGCTGATGGCCTTCCGGGAGCCCTACCGCTTCCTATCCTATCTTCTCGCGCAGAGCGGATATCCGCCAAACAACATCCTTCCCGGCATCGATCGCCAAGACCTGGTCGACTCCATCTATGACCAAAACACGCGCTGGCTGGACCAGGCGGCGCGCAGGGAGAGCCCATGAATCGCGTCTCGTTTCGTGACCATGTCGTCCCGGCGTTCGGCCGCGTCGTGCGGCGGGCGCGAGCGCGCACATCGCTGGGGCTCTTGGCGGCGATGGCGGGTTTGCTGGCGCCGGTTGCGTCCGGCGCGCAACCGACGGACGGCCAGCAGCTGTTCAAGCAACGCTGCGGCGCCTGCCACGCTATGGATGCTGCGCAGAAGAAGCCGGGGCCGCATCTCTCAGGCTTGATTGGCCGCAAAGCCGGCAGTGTCGAGGGCGCGCGCTATTCGGACGCTCTGAAGGCGGCGGGGCTCGTCTGGGACAAGCAGACGCTTGACGCCTATCTTGCGGCGCCGCGCAAGGTGGTTCCAGGCACCACCATGACGGTCGGCGTGGCGGACGCGGCGCAGCGCGCCGCCATCGTCGCTTATCTGGAAAGCAACGGCCGATGAGGGAACAGGATTGATGACGTCGTTTACGATCAACGGGCGGGCGGTGAATGTCGCCGCCGATCCTGACACGCCGCTCTTGTGGGTCATCCGGGAGCATCTGAAGCTGACCGGCACCAAATTTGGCTGCGGCGTTGCCCAATGCGGCGCCTGCACCGTCCATGTCGACGGCGAGCCGGCGCGCTCGTGCCAGACGCCGCTCGAAGATGTGGCGAACAGGCAGGTCACGACCATCGAAGGCCTGTCGCCCAACGCCAGCCACCCCCTGCAGAAAGCCTGGATTGCCGAGCAAGTGCCGCAATGCGGCTATTGCCAATCGGGCCAGATCATGCAGGCGGCCGCCCTCTTGAAGACCACGCCCAGGCCCACGCGCGAACAGATCGTCGAGCATATGGACGGCAATATCTGCCGTTGCGGAACCTATGGGCAGATCATCAGCGCGATCCAACGCGCCGCCAAGGAGGCCTGAGGCGATGACCGTGCAAGTCGAGGCCAGCCGCCTGTCGCGCCGTGCTTTTCTCGTCACGCTCGGCGGCGCCAGCATCGCCATTGCGTTCGGCGCGGTATCCGCCGATGCCTTTGCTGCGGCCGCGGGCGGCTTGAAGCCCAATGCCTGGGTGTCGATCGCCGCTGACGGCACGGTCACCATCGTATCGCCGGGCTCGGAGATGGGGCAGGGAACGATGACCGCGCTGCCGCTGCTGCTCGCCGAAGACATGGATGCCGACTGGAGCAAGGTACGCGTCGTCCAGGCGCCGGCCGACTCGAAGAATTATGGCAATCCCGAATTTGGCGGCCGGCAGCTGACCGTAGGCAGCCGCACCACGTCGGGCTATTATGCGCTTTTGCGTCTGGCCGGCGCGCAGACCCGCAAGATCCTCCTCGCGAACGCCGCCGCGATGCTGAAGGTGCCGGTCGGCGAACTCACCACCGAGCCTGGCAAGGTCGTGCACGGGAAGTCGGGCCGCACCCTCGGCTACGGCGACATCGCCAAGCTCGGCACGCTGCCTGATCCGCTGCCCCAGGCAACCAAGGCGGATCTGAAGCCGGCAGCGGAGTGGCGCTATATCGGCAATCCGGCCATGATGCGGATCGATGTGCCGTCCAAGGTCGACGGCACGGCCAAGTTCGGCATCGATGTGCAGCTGCCCGACATGCTCTACGCGGCCATGCTGCGTGCGCCCGTCCAGGGCGAGACGCCCGGACGCATCGACGATGCGGCGGCCAAAGCGGTGAAGGGCGTGCGTCGGATCGTGCCGCTGCCCCATGGCGTCGGCATCGTCGCCGATACGGTCGAGGCTACCCAGAAAGCCAAAGCGCTGCTCAAGGTCGACTGGAGCAGCACCTCCAGGGTCCGGGGCTATACTTGCAGCAAGGCGCTGGAGGGCTATCGCGCCATCGGTCGTGACCTCAGCCAGACCGGCGTGACCATCCATGCCGAAGGCGACGCGCCGAAGGCGATCGCAGGCGCCGCCCAGGTGATTTCGGCCGATTATCTGTCGGATCACGTCTACCACGCCCCCATGGAGCCGATGAACGCCACGGCGCTCGTGATGGGCGACACGGTGGAAGTCTGGGCGCCGACGCAAGCACCGGCGGAGGCCCGCACGATTGCTGCGCAGCTAGCCGGCACCACTCCTGAAAAGGTGAAGGTGAATACGACTTTGCTCGGCGGCGGTTTTGGCCGCAGGAGCGAGGTCGATTTCATCACCGATGCGGTGTTGCTCGCCAAGGCGATGCCCGGCCGTCCGGTCAAGATGATCTGGAGCCGCGAGGACGACGTCCATCACGACAAATACCGGCCGCTGGTCGCGCAGCACGTGCAGGTCGGGCTCGATGCCAAGGGCAATATCGTCGGCTGGCGCCACCGCATCGTGGCACAGTCGATCTATGCCCGCGCTTACCCCGGGATGTTCGAGAAGGCCGGTGGGCGGGACAGTCCGGTGACCGAGGGTGTCGAGTTCAACTATGATGTCCCGACGCATTTGGCGGAATATGTTCGCCAGGCGGACAGCCGCGATGTGGGGTTCTGGCGCGGAGTCGGAGCCGGCTACACCAAATTCGCGATCGAGTGCATCGTCGACGAGATCGCGGCCGCGCGAGGCGTCGATCCCTTGGCGCTGCGCCTGGAATTGCTCAAGGACGAACCGCGGGCGCGCAAGGTCGTGGAGACCGTCGCCCAGACGGCGGACTGGAAGCGCGCGCGCGATGGCCGGGCGCTCGGGCTTGCCTATTCCAATGGCTGGCGCGGCCATTGCGCGCAGATCGCCGAGGTCTCGCTCAACCGGGAGAGCGGCGAGATCCGGGTGCACAATGTCTGGTGCGCGGTCGATGCGGGCGTTGCCGTCCAGCCTCTCAATATCAAGGCGCAGATCAGCGGCGCGATCGTCCACGGCGCCAGCCACGCGCTGTATGAGCAGGTCAGGCTGGTGAACGGCGAGGCGCAGGAATCCAACTTCGACAGCTATCGGGTGATGCGAATGTCGGAAGCGCCCGAAGTCCATGTCACGATCGTAACGGCGCCGGAAAATCCGCCCACGGGCATCGGCGAAACGGGCCTTCCTCCAATTGGCCCGGCGATTGCCAATGCGGTGGCGCGGCTGACGGGCGGCACGCGGCTGCGGCACTTCCCGTTCCTGCCGGACCGGGTGAAGGCAGCGCTCGCCGCCTGAATTCTCGCGGCTACGGGGTCGGGATGCAGATGACATCTATTTCGGAAAAGATAGACGTTCATGCCCATTTTCTCCCGCCGGTCTATCTCAAGGCGCTGTCGGAGGCCGGTCTCCGCACGTTGGACGGCGGCTTCCCGATTCCGGCGTGGAGCGCCGATGCCCACCTCGACGCCATGCAGCGGTTCGGAATCCGAACATCAATTCTGTCGATCAGCACGCCTTGCGTTCACTTCCTCGCGGGCCGCCCCGCGCAGCATCTGGCGCGCGCGGTAAACGAAGCGGGCGCGGAACTCGTCCGCACCTATCCAGGGCGGTTCGCGGCCTTGGCAAGCCTTCCTCTCCCCGATCCGTCGGCCTCGGTCGCCGAACTGGCCTATGCGCTCGACGTGCTCGGTTTGGATGGCGTGCTTCTCGAGACGAACGCGCACGGCATCTATCTCGGCTCGTCGACCATGGAACCGATCTACCAGGCGCTCAACGAGCGGCGTGCGGTCATGGCGATCCATCCCACAAGTCCCGCCTGCTTCGAGCAGGTCGCGCTTGGTCGTCCCGCGCCGATGATCGAGTTCCAGTTCGATACCACCCGTGCCGTCGTCGACCTCATCTTCTCAGGGGTTCTTGCCCGGTTCCCCGACATCAAGGTGATCGTTCCGCATGGCGGTGCAGCGCTTTCCGTTCTCGCCCCGCGCTTGGCGATGTTTGCGGAAATGCCCTTCATCTCTCCTCGTCCGGCCAGCGCGCAGGCTCTGCTCGCCCAGCTCAAACGGCTTCATTACGATCTCGCCGCGTCGGCGCATCCGGCCATGTTCGCCGCGCTCCGCGCGTTGGTCCCAACGTCGCAAATTCTCTTCGGCAGCGACTGGCCCTTCACGCCCGACGCGGGGGTCCACCGCAACGTGACGGGCTTCGACGCATTGGAGATGACCGATGATGATCGGGCGGCGATCGCCTGCGAGAATGCGATGCGCATCTTCCCGCGTACCGCAGGTCCACCTTAAGCCCAGATGTGGCAGCATGCGCTCGTTATCCGACGCAATCCTCGCGAAAAGTGCGGCGCGCCCTCCAGAATATCGCCGCCGAGACCGGTGCCACTATCGACATCGAGACGAGGGCATATCGCAGACCGGAGGCGGGGCCAAAACCGGCTCCGGTGTTGAAAAGATCCGACAGGACGCCAGCCACCAGGGGGCCGAGCGCCACTCCGAAAAGATTGATCGTGAATATAAGGATCGCCGCCGACATGGCTCTTCCCCCGGGCGGCGCGATCGTCTGCACGGCAGCGAAGACGGGTGCGGTAGGAAGCTGGAGCATGAAATAGGCGATTCCCCAGAGCAGCAAGGCTGTCCAGGTGTCGGCGACCATGAAGGCGGCAGCGCTGGCGGGTCCAGCCAAGAGGCACGCCACCGTCGGCGCCACCAGATAGCCGCGTTGGTCGCCGCGCCCGAGGCGGTCGGCCGCCAAGCCGCCGACGAGAATTCCCAGGGCGCCGCCAAGCCCCGAAGCCAATCCGAGCGCCAGCCCCAGGAAGCCGATCGGCGCGAGCGATACGCCGAGCTGCTCGGACGCGGCCGCCGCCAGATGCGCGACGCCGGCGGCATGGTTGCGCAGGAAGAAAGGCGCTGCGAACGCCTGGAATGGAGCTGCGACGAAGAGAATGCCGGCAAACGCAAATAGGATCAGCCAGTAGCTCTGCTTGGGCAGCAACTGCCGCATCGTGCCGCCAAATCCATTGTCGGCCGTCCCGTCGTCACCGGCGCTCGGGCGGTCCTTGGTCCGGGTCTCCCGCAGCGTGAGGACCGCGACGAGAGCGAGGACGAGCCCGGGCGCCCCCGCAACGACGAATGCGACGCGCCACCCCCATTTCTGCGCGATCAGGCCGCCCAGGGCCATGCCCAGCAAGATCCCGATCGGGTTGGCCATCGCATAGATGGCGAGCGCCCTTGCCCGTTTGCTCCGCGGCACATAATCGGTGATGAGCGAGTGGGCCGCAGGGCTGCAGCCCGCCTCTCCGACGCCCACGCCGACGCGGAACAGCGCAAGCTGCGTGAAGGTCCTGGCCTGGGAACAGAAGACCGTGAACAGCGACCAGATCGCCAGGCTCGCGGCGATGATCATCGTGCGGCTGTAACGATCCGCAAGGCGGGCGATGGGAATGCCCATGATCGAAAAGAATAAAGCGAATGCGAGGCCTGCAAGGACTCCGATCTGCCAATCGGCGAGACCGAGGTCCGTCTTGATCGACTCGGCCAGGATGACCAAAATCTGCCGATCGACGAGATTGAACATATATATCACGAACAGGAAGCCCATGGCGTACATGCGGTAGCCATGGGACACGGGCCGCCGCTCCGCCGTACCTGCGGCGGCTTCCTGATCTGCGCGCATCATCTCTCCCTGAACATCCATGTCTATAAGAGGCGGGATCGACCGTCCCCTCACGCATGAGTACCGCCGAGGCTAGTTGGAGGCTTGACAATGTCAATGCGTGAATTAGTCGGCCCAGCATCAGCAGGAAGCTGGCCTAAATGGTCCCGAAAGATGGGCGTCTTCGCGGCTGCTGCGAGTAGGCGGCGAGGGCTTGCGCCCTTTCTATGCAGAGGAATGTCGCTTAACCCGATGACGCCCCTTTGAAGGGCTGATAGCAACGGTCATTCTAACGGAGAGGGCATT
>DATEDR010000409.1:0-2222 GCA_035281605.1 Sphingobium sp. | reverse complement strand
CGTAATCCTTGAGGGGGTGAGTCCCCTCTCCAAGTTTCGCTAGGCAGCTTGCTGCCTGGCTTCACGATCCTCTTCCCCCTGCGGGGAGAGGATTTTGTTTTGCGGGGGTCTTCATGAAATTCTTTGCAACGAAGGCGGCGCGGGGTTCCGCGCGGCCGGTGCTGGCGCGCGCCTGGGGATCGGGCGCGGTGGCGCTGGGAGAGTGGCCGGCTTCCTATGAGGCGCAGCTGCGCGCGGGCGTGATTTCCAATCCGGTGGCGCAGCGGGCGCTGCGGCTGGTGTCGGACGGGGCGGGCGCGACCGTGCTGGCGGCGAGCGGGGTCGAGGATGGGCGGCGGATCCTGTCGCTGATCACGCGATGTTCGGCCGGGCAGGGCCTGGTGGAAACGCTGGCCAGCCATCTGCTGCTGCACGGCAACGCCTATGTCCAGATATTGAGCGGCGCGGACGGCATGCCGGCGGAGCTTTACGCGCTGCGGCCCGAGCGGGTGAGCGTGGAGGCGGATGCGCGGGGGTGGCCGGCGGCCTATCTTTACCGGGTCGGGGAGAGCGTGACGCGGCTGTTGCCCGAAGATGGCGCGGGGCGGATGAGCATCATCCACCTGAAGGCGCTGCATCCGCTGGACGACCATTATGGGCTGGGCTGCGTGGGCGCGGCGGCGGGCGCGGTCGCGATCCACAATGCGGCGACGGTGTGGAACAAGGCGTTGCTGGACAATGCGGCGCGGCCGTCGGGCGCGATGGTCTATGACCCGGGCGACGGATCGGTGATGAGCCCCGAGCAGTTCGAGCGGGTCAAGCGCGAGATGGAGGTGGCCTTTTCCGGGGCGGCCAATGCGGGGCGGCCGATGCTGCTGGAAGGCGGGCTCGATTGGAAGGCGATGAGCCTGTCGCCCGCCGAGATGGATTTCGTCGGGCTGAAGGCGGCGGCGGCGCGGGAGATCGCGCTGGCGTTCGGCGTGCCGCCGATGCTGATGGGTCTGCCGGGCGACAATGCTTACGCCAATTATCGCGAGGCCAACAAGGCGCTGTGGCGGCAGACGATATTGCCGCTGGTGGGGAAGATTTGCGTTGGCCTGGCGCAGGGGCTCAAGGGCTGGTGGCCCGAATTGAGCCTGGCGGCCGATCTGGATGCCGTGCCGGCGCTGTCGGACGAGCGCGCGGCGCTGTGGGAGCGGGTGGCGGCGGCCGATTTCCTGACGGCGGAAGAGAAGAAGGAGTTGTTGGGGATTTGATCCCCGAGGCCATGTTTCCGTTCGGTTCGAGCTTGTCGCGAACGGCAGTGACGCGTTGTTCTCGGCGGACGCATTTCGACTTCGCTCGATGCTGCTCGAACTGAACGGGCGGTGGCGGGGAGCGAGCGTGGGAGGGGCTTTTCCATGAAATATGATGGCGAAATGCTGGCGCGGCTGGTGGCGCAGGCCGAAGCCGCGCCGGGGCAGATGGACATGGTGATGATCCGCGCGCTGATCGAGGAGGCGAGCGAGCTGGGCGCCGGGCGGGCGCTGGAGCGGCTGGGGCTCGCCGACCGGGGCGCGGAGGGGGATGTGCGGGAGCTGCGCGAATTGCTGTCGGCGTGGCGCGACGCGAAGAAGGCGGCGCGCGGGGCGGTGGTCGGCTGGGCGGTGCGGATCGTGATGGCGCTGGTGTTGCTGGGCGTGGCGGTGAAGGCCGGGCTGATCGGCATGGTGCGCGGATGAGCGGGCCTAACCTTGAAGGAGGCGTGCGCTTTGCGGGCTATGCAGCGGTGTTCGACCGGGTCGACCGGGGCGGCGATGTGGTGCGGCCGGGGGCCTTTGCCGGAGTGGCGGCGGGGGTGCCGCTGCTGTGGCAGCATCGGCCCGGCGAGCCGATCGGCACCGTCGAGCGGATCGAGGAGGACGCGCGCGGGCTGCGCGTGATCGGGCGGGTTTCGGGGCGGACCTTTGCCGGGCGGGAGGCGGCGCGGGCGTTGCGGGAAAAGGCGGTGGATGGCCTGTCCTTCGGCTATCGGGTGCGGGCGGCGCGGGGACAGGGGCCGCGCGAACTGCTCGACCTGGAGGTGGTGGAGGTGAGCGTGGTGACGCATCCGATGCAGCCCATGGCGCGGGTGATCGCGGTTGAGTGATTTGAAGCAGCACGGTGTGTCGCTTTTTCGGGCGGTCCTTCGGGGCCGCCTTTTTTGTTTCTAAGCGAGGAGTGGTTGATGACGGACCAGTTGGAAGCGAGCTTTGACGCGGTGG
>DATEDR010000408.1:0-5246 GCA_035281605.1 Sphingobium sp. | reverse complement strand
GGGAGGCCGAGCCTGCCGGAACGCAGCAAGGCCTCGTCGCCGCCGATGGTGCGGACCTGCCAATGATAATGCCGGGAATATTGCGCCAACTTTGCCCAGAGGTCCGCGCAGGGCAGACATCCGGGCGCCGTCGTCATCTCGATGATGAAGAGCGAGGCCTCACCTCCCAATGTCGCAGCGAAATCCGGCGGAAAATCCTTGGTTACGGGCACGCGGGACAACCATTTTTGCATGTCCGCGTTCGTCGCGACGGGATGGATCGCGGCGCGCATGGCGTCGGCGCGCGTGATCGGCCGGGCCACTGCGCTCGACATGGCAAGCGAAGGCGCCAGGAATGGAAGGATCATCCAGAATCTCATGGGTTGGCATCCTGCGGCCCGTCCGCCGATGGATCAGCCGCGGCCACGGGACCATTGGCGAGCGCGTCGAAGAAACCGTCTTCCTCACCCGCTCCGGTCAGGAACTGCTCCGGCCGGATATCGCCGGAAAGCAAGCGGACGGCCTGATAGGCGGTCTGGGCGAGGGTGGGATAGGCCTCCACCCCGGTTGCGATCACCATGCGTTGCGGACTGTTCCGCCGGATCACCATCGTTGTGGGCGTGACATCGACACCGAAACGCTGCGCGACCTCGGGCCGGCGATCGAGATCGATTTGGGACACCTGCCAGCCCATCTCGTCCTGGAAGCGCTGGACGATCGGCCACTGCACGCGGCAATAGCCGCAACTCGTCCGCGAGAACATGACGAGCGCGAATTCGCTGGCATGGGCGCGCAGATAGGCGCGGCGGACTGCATCCTTTTGGCCCAGCAGCTGGTCGCGTGCGTCGCCCACCATCGGATTGGCCGACTTGGAATTGAGTTCGGGATGCTGGAGCATAGCGAGCTGCGTCACGCCGGCAAAAGCCCGCGCCTTGCGCCGGGCAAAATCCTGCAACCGCCAGAAATCCGCCACCGCATCGACCGTCAGCACGGTGGCGGCATAATCGCGCTGCTGTTCGATCAGTTTGCGGATCTTGGGCGGCGTCCATGCAGCAAGCTCGGTCATGGGCGGGATGACCGGCCTCACCAGCCTGTCCGGGTCTGCGGCTTCGTCTCGGGATTTCGGTTTTGGCGCCGCGTACCACCAATAGCCTTGCTTGGGCTCCGATGTCGGCGAACCCCTTTGCGCAGCAGACGGTGACGAGATCAGCAAAATTGCCGCAAGCGCGGCAGGGAGGCGCCCGGTCACAGCAGCTTCTCCATCCGCGTCAGCCGTTGCAGGGAGACCGGGCCAAAATATCGGCTGTCGAATCCACCCGCATAGGAGGAGCCGACATAGATCATGCCAGCGGGGATATGCGGCTCGGTGGGCTGCCAATGAAGGAGGCGCTGCCCCTTCCGCCCCACGGCCTTGCTGATTCCGATGAGCTTGCCATTGCAGTGGTACCAGCCATCCCTCGCGCCCGGCGTCATCGAGGGCTTTTCGATCATCTCGATCCTGTCGCCGGGCATGCAGAGTACATATTTCGTGACATCGATCGGGGCAGGGCCGGCAAGGGGATGCCGCAGCTTGAACGACACAAGGTCACCGCGCCGAATGGTGCCCGGCGCCTTGTGGACCAGCCAGGCGTCGATCGACGGCGACATGACCAGGGTGAACTGCGGCAAGGCCCAAAAGGCGGCGGCGCTGATCGGCAGGATGATCGCGCAGGCTTGCCAGAACCGGCGCGGTTGTGGCGCCATGCCCGGGCCGCCTGCTCCCAATGCCATGGCTGCTTTGCGCGGGGTGGCCCTGATTTCGGGCCATGCCGCCCTAGCGGCGGTCCAGGCGAGCCTGAGCATCGGCCACCTCCTTCGTGCCGCCGAGACGGGCATATTCTTCGAGCAGACCGGACAGGGCAGCGTCGCCATAGACAATGTGGCGGCTTGCCGGGCTGTCATCGTCCCGCTCACAATAGGGCTGGATCGGATCGCCCGGTATCAGGCCGAGGGCCGGCACACGCGCAACCCTGTGCTGCCGGAACACCAGCGGATCGACGATCAGCTGGACATTGCGCATGGTGCAGGCCGGGCCGTCGCAGCCCGGATCGATCCGCAGGACTTGCGCTGAAAGCCTGGCCATCGGACCGATCTTCGTCATCCCGCCTGGCACGCCGCGAAAAGCCATGACGCCGCCGGCTTTTTCGAGCTGTGCCGCATAAGACCGCAAAATGGGGATAGGGATGGAGGAGGAGGCAAAAAGCAGCGGCACCCAGCCATGTTGCGCCGAGGGTGGCGTGGCGCCGGCCAGGCTCGTGATGTCTGGCGCCTCCAGCCCCAGGGCCTGGCCGAGGCGCTTCGCCATGGCCTCCCGCTGGGCCGCGAGATTGTCTTTACCGGAGGTCAGCGCTGACCGGGCGCGTGCGTCCATGGCGGGAGCCGGCTTGCGGTTTCGCAGACCCCCGAACGCGCGGCGCCGTGTCGCTTCGGGAAGGTCGGGCAGTTGATCCGGCCCGCGCGCCTCGGCGTGATCCTTCTGGCCCGCAACCGCGCCCTTGAGGCGCTGCAAGGCGGTGTCGCCCAGCGCCTGCGCGCGCTGCCGGGCATCGTCCCCGTTTCCTTCACTCTGCGCGTGGCAGGGTGAGGCGACGAGCGTCGCCGCTGCAAGAAGCGCGCGGCTAGGGATTGACCGTCTCCATATAGGCATCGATCCTGTCCTTCATATCGATCTGGATGTCCGATTGGGTCCGCGCCTCGATGTCGGAATAATATTCGGAGAGATTCATTTTGCTGAAATCCAGCGCCTGGAATTCTTCGGGCGTAAAACCACGGCAATAGGGTTTCTTCGCCGTGCCCCACCCCACGGCGTTGAAGCTGGCAAGCTGAGGTCGGCCCTGTTCCTGGATGATCCGGCCGAGCTTGGTGTTGAAGCAGCAATGACCCTTGGCCTTCTGCACGCAGACCCCAAGGATCTTCGACACGCAATAGGTGCCGACCTCATGGCACATGCCCGAACCCCGGAGCATGCCCACTTCCATGTCCTGTTGGTCACAGCCCGACAGCAGAAAATCCATCATGAAGTTGATGGCGAGGCTGATCGCGATCGACGTCGGATCTATGCCGACGATGATCGCATTGGCGCCGGCGCCGGCCGCTTGGGAGGCAGTCGCCCCCGCCTTGAACGCGGTGTAGGCGGCTTTCATGCCGGTCCAGACGCCCTTGGCGATTGCGATCTTGGTGCCGATCGAGGAAATGGACGAGCCCATCCCGTCCTTGACGATCTCGCCACGATCCTTGCAGCAGTTGGAGAAGCTGGTGTTGAGGCCCGCCGGACGGCAGCGAATGGCGCGCCCGGCAAAAATCTCGATAGCTCCGAGGCAATTGCCATCGGCATCGACGGCGCCGTCATTGGGCGCGCCCGGATCGTCGACGAGTGGATCCACCACCACGATGGCGCCGCCGGTCACCGGTGTGCAGGCATGGGGCGAGCAACTGGGCATTCCTCCACCGATGGGTGTTGCGCACGGATATTGGCTGCCCAGCGGGCAGCTATAGGCGCCGACCGCATCGGCGACGCAGGCGGTCTTCTGGATCGGGCAGAGATAGCTGCCCCCATTTGTTTCTGAGCATTGGGCGGTTTCACCGGTCCCATCGGCATCGCCGCTGCCGTCGAGGTCGGCGGCGCAAAGCTGCTGCGCTCGGGCGGCCGCCGCCGTGAGCGCCACGCTGGAAGCCAGCAGCAGGGCGGTCCACAAGGAAAGGCGCCACCGCATCAGCGTGTTTCCGCCGTGCAGACCAGATCAGCGCCGGCCAGGCGCACGGTCTGCATCATGACGACGGCTTCGGGAAAATCATCGAGGCAGCCGCAGGCTGAGACCAGTTCCTCCCCCTGGCCAAGCGGACACACATTGTCGGCTGAGCAGCTGTGGTAGAATATGTCCCAGCCGGCCGGGTCATTTTGCCTGGCGCCGACGACACCGTCTATCGCTACATCGCTATTGGCCTTGGGCGCGCGGGTCTTGCAGATGGGCTCGCAGCCGGCAACCGAACCGCGATCGGGCATGGAGAAGGGGCGGGTCGAGGTCGAAACGTTGCCGCTGGCGTCGGTCGTGCGGTCGGCCAGCAGCGTCTCGGTCGAGTGGTCGATGATATAGGCGCCGCGGCTGAGGTCTGGATCTCCGGCGCCTGCCTGGTCAATGACGCATGCATATTGGCGTGCGCGTTCGAAGAAGTCGCGCGTATATTGGAAACTGCATGCCCCCGTGCCGAACAGACGGGTGGAGGGTAGGGGCTTGATGCCGGTGTTGACGCCGTTCCTGAAGGTCACGACACCGTCGACCGTCTCGCTCACAAGATGACAGGCGGGATCGGCGGCATAGCCTGAACAGAGATCGACCAGCCGCTCGCTGACCTCGCAGGACGTGTCGACCTGCACTTCGACGGTCACATAACCCCAGTTTCCACCGCCGCCGCCCCGCACCCGCGCGCCGACTATTGTCGCGCCGCTGCGCAGCTGGGAGGTGATGTCGATGGCGGACCTGTTGTACCAGGGATCGTCGCTGATGCGGCAATCGCCCGAGGGCAAGGCCTCGCCCAGCCAGGGCCGTTTCCCCGCATAACCCACAATCTGGCTATTGACCCTTGCCTGGACCCAGTCGTCCGCGCCCATTTCGACGATGCGCGCGGAGCGTATCCGTGCTGGTGCCAGGGGATCGAAGGTCGCGCTGTAGATCGGGGGCACGCTGCCGCATGTGCCGGAGCCGCGAATTTCATAACGCCGGCAGCCGGTTCCGCAGCTGGTGACTGCGGTGATCGCGCCGCGCACAGCCAGGATATCGTCGAAGCCCCATTCCTTGACCGCGATGTCGCGGTCGATCGCGCAGTTGCGGGTCTGCTGCGCTTTACCATTGCCGGCCGCGGAAGCGGCCAGGGCCTGGAAGATGCTGCTTGCCTGCGAGACGGAATAAGCGTCGCCCTGAATCGCGGTGGGGTTGCTCCGATAACTGGTCGCCGAAAGCTGGGGCTGAGCCGTGCAGGCCGTGGTCTGCGCTCCGGTATAACGGATCAGCGGGCCATCGATGGAAGCCTGGGCCACGCCGATACGGGGATCGGCGGTGGTCAGCGCACCGACGACACCGCCGCCCAGGTCCTTGAGGATCGAGGCCATATTGCCCCAGGCGAGATTGGCGCCGCAGCTGTTGTTGACGCAATAGCAGCCGGCAAGGGCCGTGAGATCGACCTCGCCAAGCTTGAGCTTGCCGCTGCTGCCGACCTCCCAATGGAACGGG
>DATEDR010000407.1:0-2810 GCA_035281605.1 Sphingobium sp. | reverse complement strand
GCTCGGCGGCTTCATTGCCGAGACAGGGCGGATCATCGATCTGTTCGGCACTTTCATGCCTGAAATCCAGCCGCTGGACGATGCCGCGACCCTGACCTTTCTGCATGCGGCCGTGTCGGACCGGGATCATGGCGTGCATGTCCCCGAGACGCCCTTCTATCTCGACGGCCTGCTGGTGGACACGCCGCTTGTCGGCGGTCTCGAACCCCGCCTCGGTGGGCAGCACATCCGTACGCTGACGCTGCTCGGCTTCCCCAATATGAGTAGACCCGGCCTGCTCGACGCGCTCAATCACCAGAATTTCGGCTATCGCTGGGTCACGCGCTACATTGCGCTCGACAAGAGCGACGCCACCCGCGCGCTGACAAAGCTCCGGCGGCAATGGTTCAACAAGCGCAAATCGGTCACGGCGCTACTGCGCGAGGTGATGTACAATCAACCAGCCCAGCTGCTCGACAGTGATGCCGACAACAAGGTGATCGACGCGGACCTTGCTCTGCAGGCGCTCGGCGGCGATCATGTCGCCTTCGGATATATGACCACCACGATCACGGTGATGGATCGCGATGCCGCTGCTGTCGATGCCAAGGTCCGCGCCGTCGAACGGGTCGTGAATGGGCTTGGCTTCACTTGCATTCGCGAAACCGTCAATGCGGTCGAGGCATGGTTGTCCGGCCTGCCGGGGCAGGTTTACGCCAATGTGCGACAGCCGCTCGTGCACAGCCTCAACCTCGCGCATTTGATGCCGCTTTCCGCGGTTTGGGCCGGACCTCATGGCAATCGTCATCTCGCCGGGCCGCCGCTGTTCCAGGCAAAGACCAGCGGATCGACACCGTTCCGCCTGTCGACCCATGTCGGCGACGTTGGCCATATGATGGTGGTGGGGCCGACCGGCGCGGGGAAATCGGTTCTCCTTTCCTTCATCGCTTTCCAGTTTCGCCGTTACGCCGGTGCCCGCGTCATCATGTTCGACATGGGCCGCTCGGCGCGCGCGGCTGTGCTCGCCATGGGGGGCAGCCATCATGCGCTGGGCGCGGGTGATGGGGAAGGGGATGTGCTTTCTTTCCAGCCATTGCGCGACATCGACAGGGAAAGGGAGCGCAGCTGGGCGGCCGAATGGCTGGGCGGCATTTTCGCCCAGGAACGCGTGCTGCTGACCCCCGAAATCAAGGACGCGCTCTGGTCGGCGCTCTCCAGCCTTGCCACAGCGCCTGTCGAACAGCGGACGCTGACCGGCCTGTCGCTTCTCCTTCAGTCCAATGCCCTGCGGCTGGCGCTTGCGCCTTATATGCTGGATGGCAGCCATGGTGGATATCTGGATGCTGCGGAGGAGCGCCTCGCGCAGCGCGATGTACAATGTTTCGAAACCGAGGCGCTGATGGGCCGCAAGGGCCTGGTTGCACCGGTCCTGACCTATCTGTTCCATCGGATCGAGCAGCGTTTTGACGGCCGACCGACGCTGATGATCCTGGACGAGGCCTGGAGTCTGTTTGACGATCCGCTTTTCGCTGCGCGCATCCGGGAATGGCTGAAGACCCTGCGGAAGAAGAATGTGTCGGTGCTGTTCGCGACCCAGAGCCTGGCCGATATCAGCGAGAGCAGCATCGCGCCCGCCATCATCGAAAGCTGTCCGCAGCGCATCCTGCTTCCCAATGATCGGGCGATAGAACCGCAATCGCGGGCTGCCTATGAACGCTTCGGCCTCAATGCTCGGCAGATCGAGCTCATCAGCCGCGCAACCCCGAAGCGCCATTACTATCTCCAGTCCCAGCGGGGCAACCGTCTGTTCGAGCTGGATCTGGGACCGGTGGCCCTGGCGCTGTGCGGCGCGTCCGACCCTGACAGCCAGAACCAGATCGATGCAATCATCACCGAACATGGTTTCGATGGATTTGCGGGCCACTTCCTGAGCGGCTGCGGCCTCCCGGCAGCAGCGGACGATCTTCAACTTTTCGCATCCCCCAACTTCCCTCCAGTCGAAGGAGAAATGAGATGAAAGCGCGCATTCCGCTCCGTAAATATATTGTCGCTTCTGCCCTCGCATTGGGCGGGGCCGGTGCCATGGGAGCAGGTCTGCTCCTCCAGAGCCGGCCCGTCTATGCCATCCCCGTATTCGACAGCGCAAATTATGCGCAGAATCTGCTGACCGCCGCCCGGACCCTCCAGCAGATCAACCAGCAGATCCAGTCGCTCCAGAATGAAGCGTCGATGCTGACCAACATGGCGAAAAATCTGAGCCGCATCAGCTTTCCCGAACTCACGAAACTGACCGATAAATTGCGCGCCGTCGATCAATTGATGGCGACCGCCCAGGGTATCGACTTTCGGATCGACACGCTCGATACGCAGTTAAAACGTCTCTTTCCAGACAATTATGAAGTGGTGATGCGGAGCGACGAACACTTGGCATCGGCGCGGGCGCGTTTTGACGCTGCCAGGCAAGCCTATCAGCAGAGCATGCGCATCCAGTCGCAGGTCGTCGGCAACGTCGCCAATGACGCTGCCATTATTGAAACGCTGGTGGGGAAGAGCCAGGGCGCCGAGGGTGCGTTACAGGCGGCTCAGGCGACCAACCAATTGCTGGCATTGGCCACCAAGCAGCAGCTTCAGATCCAGAACATGATGGCCGCGCATTTTCGTGCGCAGGCGGTCGAGGAGGCGCGCCGGATCCAGGCCGAGGCCGACGGCCGGGCGGCGACCAAACAGTTTCTCGGATCGGGCGCAGCCTATAACCGAAATTGAGATGAGGCAGCGCCGGTCCCACCGCTCCCCCACGGCCGGACGCTGCCTCGTCGCGGAGCCTCGCTCCT
>DATEDR010000406.1:0-2555 GCA_035281605.1 Sphingobium sp. | reverse complement strand
GGCTCGGGTATCATGGGGCAGCGCCTTGCTGCGGGCAACGAGGCGATCGCATTGTTGGGCAACACTATCGCAACAGGCGCAGGACTGATCGTCCTGATTCACATGTTCGCGCCATTGTCCGGAGCGCATTTCAACCCGGCGGTAACGCTGGCTTTTCTATTGCGTGGCGAAACCGCGCCCCGCATCGCATTTTTGTATGTGGTGGCGCAGTTCAGCGGTGCGATCATTGGCGTATGGACGGCCCATGCGATGTTCGGGGAGTCCGTGTGGCAGATTTCCACCCAGCCGCGCGACGGCTGGGGCCAAGGTTTCGCGGAGGCGGTCGCCACTTTCGGTCTCATTGGAACGATATTGACCACCCAGCGGTCGCGGCCCGAATTTACGCCCACGGCGGTCGGCCTCTACATTGTCGCGGCCTATTGGTTCACCGCATCGACCTCGTTCGCCAACCCTGCCGCGACTGTCGCCCGAAGCCTTACAGATAGTTTCGCCGGGATCGCAGCACCATCGGTGCCCCTGTTCATCGCCAGTCAGATCGTGGGCGTGGTCATCGGACTTTGGGTCTTCGGCTGGTTTATCCTGGAGGAGCCGCCCCATGTCTGATGACTTTCCCGTCACCATCTATCACAACCCCGCCTGTGGCACCTCCCGCAACGCGCTCGCCATGATCGAAGCGGCAGGATATGTCCCCCGGATTGTCGAATATGCCAAAGTTGGCTGGACCCGCTCGTTACTTGAAGGCCTGTTGTTCACCATGCGCATGTCTGCGCGCGATGTGCTGCGACAAAAGGGCACTCCCGCGGCCGAACTTGGATTATTGGATCAGACGGTTTCAGACGATCAAATCCTCGCCGCGATGATCGAGCGCCCGATCTTGGTGAATCGCCCGATCGTGGTCACGCTCAAAGGCACGAAACTGTGCCGACCGTCCGAGGTGGTGCTGACGCTGCTGGATCGGCTGCCTGTTCAGTTCACCAAGGAAGATGGCGAAGTCGTGAGACCTTGACGCCCCAGCATGTCTGAAGGTCGGCTCTCGGCGTTAAACAATCAAGAGCCGCCGGTCCGGTACCCACCCAAGCGGGCCGTTCGGCGCGCTGTCCCGCACAGGCCACCGCCGGCGACCCGCTGAGCGACGGGCGGCGGGCTCTCTCCCGCTTGCGGAGAGGGCTGGAGTGGGCGATCCGCAATCCGCCCCCGTCGGCACCTCCGCCCAGTCAGATCAATGCTTGCCGGGCTTGCTTGATGTCCCCGGCGCAGTCGGGTTTAGCAGTTGCACGCCGGCGGGCAATCCCGTGCCGCCCATGTCGATCTTCTTTGCGTCCGCGCGGGCGACGTTCATCGGGTCGTCGCGTTCGCGGATCGCGGCCTTTGTCTCTTCGTCGACGGCTTCCTCGTCGGAACCGCCGCCGCTGCCTTGGGTCCATCCCAGAATCACCGACATGCGGCGGTTGCGCGGGTCGTAGGCGTTGCCCTTGGCGAAGGGCTCGCGGTCGGCGACGCCTTCGATGCGGGCGAAGCGGTCGTTGCCGATGCCGTTCGCGGCCAACGCCTTGCGCGTCGCTTCGGCGCGGGCGGAAGACAGCATCCAGTTGTTCATCGTCTGCCCGGCGCTGTAGGGCAAACCATCGGTATGGCCGCGCACGATCAGCGGGTTGGGCATGGTCTTGATGACGCCCGCGACTTCGCTCACCAGCGCCTGCGCCTGCGGCAGCAGGCGGTCGGTGCCCATGGCGAACATGGCGAAGTCCGCCTCGTCGATCAGGTCGATGCGCAGCCCTTCGCGGGTCATGGAGAAGCGGATGTTCTTGCGGAGCTTGGCGATGCCCTGCTTGCGGGCCATGCGCGCTTCAAGCTCCTTCTTGATTTGCTCGAACTTTGCCTTGTCGGCGGCGCGGGTGGCCTTGCCGCCCTGGTCCTTGGTGCCGGTGGCGTCGCGTGGAATGGTGATGGCAAGGTTGCCCTGGCCGCCGGTGGTCGGATAATTTTCCTTGCTGACCATGGAGTCGCCGCCGAACAGGCCGCTGGATCCGGCAGACGCCATCTTCAGTTCGACCAGCGTCGGCGTGAAATAGTCGGCCAGGCCCTTACGCTGCTTTTCCGTGGTCGCGCCCAGCAGCCACATCAGCAGGAAAAACGCCATCATCGCTGTCACGAAGTCGGCATAGGCGACCTTCCACGCGCCGCCATGATGGCCGCCATGGCCATCGACGATGATCTTCTTGACGATGATCGGCCGGGGTTCGGGCTCGTTCGCGCCGCGCTTCTTGTCCGCCATGGCCTATTTGCCCCGCATGCCGTCGAACACTTCCGCGAAGGCCGGCTGATTGGCGTGGGTCAGGCTGGAGCGCGCCGCTTCGATGACGAGCGGCTGCGGATGGCCGTGCAGCGAGGCGATGATGATCTGCTTGACGACATGGTACATCGACCCGTCCGCCTCGATCACCGCGCGGCAGCGGTTGGCGAAGGGATTGACCATGCCATAGGCGAGCAACACGCCGAGGAAGGTGCCGACCAGCGCCGAGCCGATCATGCCGCCCAGGATCGCGGGCGGCTGG
>DATEDR010000405.1:0-33764 GCA_035281605.1 Sphingobium sp. | reverse complement strand
CTGGCCGTACAGCCCGTCCGACACGCTGGCGAACCAGGCACCCCTCAGAACCGGGCTGCTGGCGATTGCATTGTCGGTGTTCCAAAGCTCCGTGCCGAGCAGCCGCGCGGTCGCGCCGCCATTTTTGCGCACGATTGGGGCGAGCTGCAGCGCGACGCGTCCGCTGTCCGCGATCAGCAGCGCGTCGTAGCTGGACGAGGCCTGCAATTTCTTGACCGCCGCCGTCATCGCTGCGGGCGACCGGTCGAAGGTCTGCATCGAGACCACGGTCCCGCCCGCGCCCTCGACCGCGCGCAGAAGCGCCGTGCCCGACCGCTCGCCATAGACGCCCTTGGGCACAAGCGCGGCGAATTTGGAAAGCCCCTTGCCGCGGGCGAAGTCAACCACCCGCTCGATCGACTGGTTGGGGTTGTAGCCCATGATGTAGACGCCGTTCCCGGCGACGCTGGTGTCGTTGGAGAAGCTGATCACCGGGACGTTGGCGCGCGCCGCGATCGGTCCGACGATGCGCGCGTCCTCGGCCAGCAACGGCCCCAGGATCAGGCGGTTGCCCTCCGCCAGCGCCCTGCTTGCCGCAGCCGCAGCGCCCATGCCCGTGTCATAGGTGGTGATGCGGACGCGGTCGGCCTTCGTATCGAGCAGCGCCAGCGTCGTCGCGTTGGCGATCGACTGGCCGACCCCTGCATTGGGCCCGCTCATTGGCACCAGCAGCGCGACGCGATGGCGCAGCGTGTCGGTCGGCAGGCCTTGCGTCACGTCGGGCCCGGTGGGCGTCGGTTCGACCGGCGCCGGGCCGGGGCCGCGCGGCACGACCGATTGACAGGCGGCGAGCGCGAGAGCGCTGGCGGCGAAGGCGATGCGCGCGCCGCGCTTCAGGGCCGCGAACATGTCCGCTTGCCGGAGGGCATCCGTCTCTGTCATCTGGCGTCCTTATGGAAACTCGAACTACTGGGCTGGAGCCCGGGCTTTACATCGTTGCGGGGCCGATCGGCAACCTCGGAGACCTTACCCCCCGCGCGGCGGAAGTCCTGCGGCTGGCCGATGTGATCGCCGTGGAAGATACACGGGTCAGCGCACGGCTGCTGCGCCATGCCGGGTCCGACCGGCCGATGATCCCCTATCATGATCATAGCGCGGAAGGGGTGCGCGCTCGCCTGATCGAGCGGATGGCGAGCGAATCGGTGGCGTTGCTGTCCGACGCGGGAACGCCGCTCATTTCCGATCCTGGCTACAAGCTGGTCCGTGACGCGCGGGCGGCGGGGCGCGCTATCACGACGCTGCCGGGCCCCAGCGCCGTGATCGCCGCGCTCACCTTGTCGGGCCTGCCTACCGACCGCTTCCTGTTCATGGGTTTCCTGCCGTCGAAGCAGAAGGCGCGCGCGGATGCCCTGGCCGAAGTCGCTGCCCTGCGCGCAACCTTGGCATTTTATGAGAGCGGTCCGCGCCTGTCGGAAAGCCTTGCCGCCATGGCCGAGGGTCTGGGCGACCGGGACGCCGCCGTGTCGCGTGAGATCAGCAAGACGTTCGAGGAAACGCAGACGGGTGCGCTCAGCGAATTGGCCGCGCGCTATGCCGACGCACCGCCCAAGGGGGAGATCGTGGTGATCGTCGGGCCGCCTGGTGAAGCGCCGCCTGCGAGCGCGGAGGATGCCGACGCCGCTCTGATCGACGCGATGGCGCGGTTGCCGGTATCCAAGGCCGCCGGGGAGGTGGCGAAGAAGCTGGGTCTCGACCGTCGCGCCCTTTATGCGCGCGCCATGGAACTGAAAGGGTGAAGCGCCCCATCCCCATCAGGCAGGCCGCCGAAAAGCGGGGACGGCAGGCCGAACGCCTCGCCGGCTGGTGGCTGCGGCTCAAGGGCTGGCAGATCGTGGGCCGCCGCCTACGCACCCCGGCGGGAGAGGTGGACCTGGTCGCGCGGCGCGGCGCTATGCTGGCCTTCGTGGAGGTAAAGGCGCGCGCCACTGGTGCCGATCTCGACCTTGCCATCGACGAACGCCGGCTGTCGCGCGTTGCCGCGGCGGCGGAAATGCTCTTCCATGACCTTGCCAAGCCCGGGGACGACATGCGGATCGACGTAATCCTCCTTGCGCCGGGCCGGCCGCCGCGCCATCTGGCGAATGTCTGGCATGGGGGATAGGCCGTATCGACATCTGGATGTCGAGACAGCCGATGGCCCCGCGCTCATAGTCCGGTCGGTTCGAGCGGGTTTGTTTTGCGAAAGGGTACTGAATGACCGAGCTCAATCCCCTGACCGTCGCCGTGCAGATGGACCCGATGGAAGGGATCAACATCGCGGGCGATTCGACCTTTCACATCATGCTGGCAGGGCAGGCGCGGGGGCATCGGCTCTATCATTATCTGGCGCCTGACCTGACCTATCGCGACGGCCGCGTGTTGGCGAAGGCCCGGCCGGTGAAGGTGCAGAAGGTGGAGGGCGATCATTTTGCCTTCGGCGCGCCCGAAATTCTCGACCTAGGCCGCGAGGTTGACGTCGTGCTGATGCGGCAGGACCCGCCGTTCGACCTGTCCTACATCACCGCGACACACCTACTGGAACGGGTTCAGCCCGAAACGCTGGTGGTCAATGATCCGGCTTCGGTCCGCAACGCGCCGGAAAAGCTGTTCGTGCTCGACTATGCGCGCTTCATGCCGCCCACGATGATCACCCGTGATCTCGACCAGGTGCGCAGCTTCCTGGCAGACCATGGCGAGATCGTCGTAAAGCCGCTCTACGGCAATGCAGGCAATGCGGTCTTCCATGTCGGGCAGTCTGGCGCAAACATCTCAGCGCTGGTGGAACTGTTCAAATCCTCCTGGGTCGAGCCCTTCATGGTCCAGGCCTTTATCCCCGGTGTCGCGCAGGGCGACAAGCGCATCGTGCTGATCGACGGTGAGGTCGCAGGCGCGATCAACCGCATCCCCGGCGCGGGAGAGATACGGTCCAACCTGGCGGTGGGCGGTTCGGCGGCGAAGACCCAATTGACGGCGCGCGAGGAGGAAATCTGCGCGGCCATGGGTTCGGAACTGAAGCGCCGCGGTTTGCTGTTCGTCGGCATCGACGTGATCGGCGGCGAATGGCTGACGGAAATCAACGTGACATCGCCGACGGGCATCGTGTCGATCGACGCGTTCAACGGCACCGACACCGGCGGCATGATCTGGGACGCGATCGACGTGCGGCTTGCGGCGAGGGCGGCGGCCTGAGTTGCCGGACCATCATCTTGCAACCCTTGTTTGCCCTGAGCCTGTCGAAGGGCGAGCGCGTGATTCGATCGGCTGGACGCGAACAGGGGCGGTTGATGATGGCAGGGACTGATCGGGCATGACCGATTGGGTCCTGCGCCTGATCGACTTCGGCGGCTATTGGGGCATTTTCCTCCTGATGGTCATCGAAAACGTCTTTCCGCCCATTCCGTCCGAACTCATCATGGGCATTGGCGGGATCAGGGTCGGCCAAGGCCGCATGGCGATGGAATGGTTGCTGCTTGCCGGCACGATCGGCACCACGGTCGGCAATTATTTCTGGTATCTGGTGGGGCATATATTGGGTTTTCACCGGCTGAAGCCGCTGGTCGACCGATATGGCCGCTGGGCGACGCTGGAATGGCGAGACGTCGAGGCTCTGGACCATATTTTCGGCAAATATGGGCAGGTCGTCGTCTTCGTCTTCCGCTTCCTGCCGGCCTTTCGCACGATGATCTCGCTGCCGGCCGGGCTGTTCCGCATGGGGCACGTCAAATTCCTGATGTGGACTGCGGGTGGCGCGCTTATCTGGAACATCATCCTGGCGTATGCGGGCTATTTTCTCGGCCAGAATTTCCGCGACATCGACAAATATGTCGGGCCCGTTGCCACCGCCTGCGTGGTGGGCGCGGTGCTGCTGTACCTCTGGCGACTGGCGACCTGGAAGCCGAGGGGGTAGGGTCGCCCTCAGGCGCGCGGATGGGCGTTGCGATAGATGTCCAGCAGGTGCGCTGCATCCACCTGCGTATAGATTTGGGTCGAGGACAGGCTGGCATGGCCGAGTAGCTCCTGCAACGACCGCAGATCGGCGCCGCGGCCCAGCAGATGGGTTGCGAAACTGTGCCGCAGGGCGTGGGGCGTGGTGCGTTCCGACAGGCCAAGCCTGCCGCGCGCGCCCTGCACCGCTCGCCGGATGAGGGCGGGGGATAGCGGCCCGCCCCGCGCGCCCCGGAACAAGGGCGCGTCGCGATCGACCGGGTAGGGGCAGGCGGCCAAATAGGCCTCGATCGCTTCCCGTACCTGCGGCAGCAGCGGCACGATTCGCGTCTTGCCCCGCTTGCCGGTGACGCGCAGCGTCTCGCCCAGTGGGAGGACTGCGCCCGCGAGCCCCATCGCCTCGCCGATCCGCAAGCCCGCGCCATAGAGCAGCAGCAGCACCGCCCAGTCGCGGGCGCCGATCCAGGCTTCGCGCGCGGTTTCCGCAACATCTTGCGCCAGGGCGACGACATCGTCGGGCGACACGGGGCGGGGCAGGCCGCGCTTCACCCGCGGTCCTTTCAGCGCCGGCACCCGCGCTTCATCGCCGCCGATAAATTTGAGGAAGCCGCGCACCGCCGACAATTCCCGCGCGGCTGAGCCGTTGCCGATTCCGTCCCCGCGCCGCGCCGTCAGGAAGGCGCGCAGATCCGCCTGTTCAATGCCGGCGAGCGTCGCGGCTGTCACCGCCTCGCCGCGATGCTCTTGCAGAAAGGCGACCAGCCGCTCCGCCGTCGTGACATAGGCACGGATGGTATGCACCGACCGCCGCCGATCCAGCGCCAGATGATGGCGCCACTGTTCGACAAGATTCGGTGGGAGGCTCATGCGGTGCCGAGCAGAAACGCGTCGAGCGCCCGATCATCGAGGATCGGGCGCTCGCAAAGGACCCTGGGGTCCCGATAATGGACGTTGCCGACGTCGAAGGAGACGACGTCGACCTCCGCCATGGATCAGCCCTGGCGGGCCTTGAACCGGCGGTTGGTCTTGTTGATGACGTAGGTGCGGCCGCGGCGGCGGATCACGCGGTTGTCCCGGTGACGGCCCTTGAGCGACTTGAGCGAGTTGCGGATCTTCATGGAAGCCAGCCTTTGAGTGAGTCTTGCGTGATCAAAAATCGAAGCGCAGCCCCTATGGGCGAGGCAGCCGAAAGTCAAGGGTGGCCGCCGCTGTTTTGACGGGGTTCATCCTGATGCAGCAAAGCAACGCCCTTGCGCGTTGAAGGAAAAGCGGTTTCGGCGTCGTCTATCGCACAAGAGCCGCTGGCGGAGAAGAGCATGGTAAAGCAGATCGTCCTTACGTCCCTCATGGCGCTGTCGCTGGCCGGTTGCGCGACGGCCGTGCCGCCGGTCGAGGTGACCCGGTTCCATGTCGGAGATCCGGCGCGCAGCGGAACCATCGCCGTGGAGGAAATGCCCGGCAATCCCGACGTCAGCCTGGAATTTCGCAGCTATGCGGCCGCCGTCGACCAGGCGTTGCAGCGGGCCGGCTTCACCGCCGCTGCGCCGGGCGCGCGGAGCGATTATGTCGCGCTCGTCGCGTTCCGCCGTACTTTCCGGGGCGCTGGCTATGGCGCCAACGGCAGGCCCGTGAGCGTCGGCGTGGGCGGCGCGGTGGGCAGCGGCGGCTATTCGGGCCTGGGGCTGGGCATCGGCATCAACCTGTCGGGCAAGCCCAAGGACGTGGTGGTCACCGAATTGCAGGTCCAGATTCGCCGTCGCGCCGATTCGACCACCATCTGGGAAGGGCGCGCGCTGGGCGAGGCGCGGGAAGGAACGCCGGCGTCCCAGCCGGGACTGGTCGCGCAAAAGCTCGCCGCGGCGCTGATCGGGGGCTATCCCGGTGAATCGGGGCGCACTATAACCGTCCAATGACCATCTCGATCACGAGCGCATTCGACAGCGGCAATATTCGCGTCATTTCCATCACCGACACGCCCGAGGCCGTTCGCGCGGAACTGGAGATCGTCAAGGACCGGCAAAGCGACTTCTACCAATGGTTCCATTTCCGCGTCGCGGGAGTCGCGGGACGGACGGTGGAACTGGCGATCACAAACTGCCGCAGTTCGGCCTATCCGGACGGCTGGCCGGGCTATCAGGCGCGGGTCAGCGAGGACCGGGAAAGCTGGCCGCTCGCCGACACGCACTATGCCGATGGAACGTTGACGATTCGCCTGACGCCGCAGGCCAATTCGGCCTGGGTCGCCTATTTCGCGCCTTATTCGATGGAGCGGCACCATGACCTGATCGCCTGGGCGGCGACGCAGCCGGGCGTCGTGCATCGGGAACTCGGGCTGACGCTGGACCGGCAGCCGCTCGACCTGCTGACCGTGGGAGAGGGGCCCAAGCAGGTCTGGCTCTATGCCCGCCAGCATCCGGGCGAGAGCATGGCGGAATGGTGGATGGAAGGCGCCCTCGATCGGCTGTGCGACCCGGAAGACGCCGTGGCCCGCCTGCTGCGGCAGAAGGCGACGCTGAACATCGTGCCGAACATGAACCCGGATGGGAGCCGGCGCGGGCACCTGCGCACCAATGCGGTAGGCGTGAACCTCAACCGCGAATGGCATGATCCTTCGATGGAGCGCAGCCCGGAGGTCTTCCTGGTGCGCGGCGCGATGGACGAGAGCGGCGTCGACTTCGCCATGGATGTGCATGGCGACGAGGCGATCCCGGCGGTGTTCCTCGCCGGATTCGAGGGCATCCCCTCGATCACGGAGAGGCAGCTTGCCCTCTATCATCGCTATCGGGACACGCTGGCGGCGCGGACGCCCGACTTCCAGACGAAGCGGGGCTATCCGGTCGCGCCGGAGGGCAAGGCGAACCTGTCCATGTCCACCAACCAGATCGCCGAGCGATTCGGCGCGGTGGCGATGACGCTGGAAATGCCGTTCAAGGACAATGATGACATGCCCGACCCGGACCATGGCTGGTCGCCTGCGCGGTCGATGCAGCTGGCAAAGGATTGCCTGGCCGTGCTGGCGGAGATGATCGAGGAGATTTGAGCGGGCGCGTCCAGCGTCCGCCCCTGTTCCTCAGCCGCCGAACAGCTCGTCAAGGAAATCGGCCATTGCGCGGAAGCTGCGGCGGTCGGCGTCCGGATTATAAGCCAGCCCCTGGTCGGGCATGTTGACGGCCTGATCGGTGAAGGCGTGTCCAGTGCCGCCATAGGCGTGGATCTGCCAGTCGCAGCCCGCTTCGGTGAGTTCGCGCGCGAGCGCCACGGCCGCATCGGGCGGGGCGATGGGATCGTCCCAGCCGTGGCAGACCAGCAGCTTGGCGGTGATTTTGGCATTGGCGAAGGGCGGCGCATCATAGACGCCGTGGAAACTCACTCCGCCGGCGATGTCGGCGCCGCCGCGGGCGAGGTCCAGCACGCATTTGCCCCCGAAGCAGAAGCCGATGGCGGCGGTGCGCTCTGCCTCCACCTCGGCAAGCGCCTTGAGCGTGGCGTGGACGTGGCGGAGCCGGTCGCCCAGCAGGGCGCGATCGCCGTTGAGTTCGGCCATGTAGCGGCCGAAATCCGGATCGGCCCGGGTGGCGCGCTTGCCCTGCCCGAACACATCCGCGACGAGGACGGCATAGCCCAGGGAAGCAACCTTTTCGGCATAGGCGAAGTCGGCTTCCTTGGTGCCGAGGACATTGGGGAAGAGGAGGATGCCTGGGCAGGGGCCGCGGGCCGAATCGACGACGGCCATGCTTTCGAACAGGCCCCCGGGCCCTTCATGAACGACGGTGCGGCGGGTGATGGTCATGGGCTGGCCTCGCTTGCTATGGGGAAGGCGGGGGAGATTAAGCGGTTGGGGCAGCGAAACAAGGTTCCCCCCTCTTACAGCCTCATAGGCTGCCGAATCCCGGCGCTTCGCCGCGAGCCCGGCTGTCGATGCGGCGCGGGCGTTTCCAGCCAATGCGCGGCCGCTTGCGCAAGCGCAGGGTAGGCCAGTCGCCTCGGTCGGCGCGTTCGGCAAGGCGCATGCCCTGCGCGCGATAGGCGGCCAGGACGGCGTCCGCCTGGTCCTGCAAAAGGCCAGCGAGGACGATCGTCCCGCCATCTTCGACCAGCGCACAGAGCGAGGGCGCCAGCTCGATCAAAGGGCCGGCCAATATATTCGCGACGAGCAGGTCGTAGGGCGCGCGGGCGACGATGCCCGGAAGGTCCACGCCGGCCGCGGCATAGAGGGCGAGCTGTCCGGGCCCGCGTCCCGGCGATATTCCGTTGGCGCGCGCATTCTGTCCGCTGATCTCGACGGCGACGGGGTCTATGTCGGACGCCGTGGCGTAGGCGCGCGGCCAGAGATGCAGGGCGGCGAAGGCGAGCAGACCGGTCCCCGTCCCGATGTCCGCCACGTTGCCGAACCGCATGCCGATCCGCCGCATCCGGTCGAGCATCACCAGGCATCCCGCCGTCGTTTCATGCTGTCCGGTGCCGAAGGCGCGGCTCGCTTCGATAAGAAAATTGACATGGCCGGACTTCTCCGGCTCGCCCGCAAGATTGCGGACATGGAAACGGCCCGCCGTTACGGGATCCAGCCCCTGCTGGCTGAGCGTCACCCAATCCTCGTCCGGCAGTTGTTCGACGAGCGGCTTGACGCTCGCCGCGCTGGGGACGAGCGTGCGGAGCAGCTTGATGGCGGCGGGGCTGGGCTGTCCTTCGAAATAGGCGTCGAGGCGCCAGGCATTTTCATCTTCGGGCGCGGCCTCGCTGGTCATCAGCACCGGCGGCCGGTCCATCAGCGCGAAGGCCGCGATGTCCCCGTCCAGCGCCTCGGCTTCGGCGCGGGTGCAGGGGAGGGTGACTTTCCAGCTTTGCGAGGGGGAGAGGGCAGCATCCGTCATGCCGCTGCCTTTAGACCCAAGGCGAGGACAGGGGAAGCGGGTGAGTCGTCCTTCGCGCGTGGCGCAGCCGGGGGCTTGCTGTGCCCCCGCTTCTTCGGGAATCGCCCGTCAGGCGACCTGGCGGCCGAAGTCCGACGAGGCGTGGCGCAGGCCGGCGAGCTTGCCTTCGACGCTCATGAACCCGCGTTCGAGCTGGTCGATTTCCGACGCCACGACTTCCGTGTCCTGCCGGATGGCGGAGATGGTCGAGGACATGGAATCGGCGGCGAGCGCGGTTTCGTCGACGGCGGCGGTAATCATCGTCACCGTCTGCGCCTGCGCGTCCATGGCGTGGCGGATGCGATCGGCGCTGGCCTGCACCTCTCCCACCGTGTCGCGGATGCGTTCGTTGGTTTCCACCGATTGACGGGTCGAAGCCTGGATGTCGGCGATCTTGCCCGCGATTTCGTCAGTAGCGCGGGCGGTCTGGTTGGCGAGGCTCTTCACCTCCTGCGCGACGACCGCGAAGCCGCGCCCCGCGTCCCCCGCGCGCGCTGCCTCGATGGTCGCGTTGAGCGCGAGCAGGTTGGTCTGGCCAGCGATGTCGCGGATCAGGCCCAGGATCGATTCGATCGACTTGGCGTGATCGGACAGCGTGGTCGACATGGCCACGGCGTCGCCCGACTGCCGCGCCGCGCGCTGGGCGACGTCGGCGGCGCTTTCCACTTCGCTGCGCGCATCCTCGATCGCGCGGATCAGGCCGGCAGAGGTGCGGGCAGCTTCCCGCATGGCGAGCGCCGATTGTTCGGCGGCGGCGGCGACTTCCGACGCCTTGCCCAGCATCCCGCGAGTCGCGGCCGAAGCGTCCTTCGCCTGTTCGCGCAGCGATTCGCCCAGTTGGGAGGCGCCGTCGATCTCGCCCATGATCCGCTGTTCGAACAGCGTGCCGAAACGCTGGCGCTCGTTGCGCTGCGCCTCCGCTTCGTCGACTGCGATGACGTTGCTCATCAAGCCGGCGTCGACCATGCCCACCCTGGCAATCATGTTGATCAGGCGGCGGCGGGTCGCTTCGTCGTCGGTCTTCTCCCACAGCAGATCGGCCAGTTTTTCATTCGCCGATGCCATCGCCATCAGCACGGCGCGCAGGGGAATGCCGCGTTTGCGGGCATGCCTGACGCAGGCGGTGGAGGAAACCGCCCAGTCGCCGGCCTCATAAAAGCTGAGTTTCTGCCGCACATATTCATGTGCTTCGGTTTCGATCTTGGCGATGGTCGAGGCGGGAAGCGCGTTGCGAAGGTCCGCCTGCTTCATGTAGGAATCGAAGAATTTCCGCGCGGCGAGAGCGGCGCCGTCCCCTACCAGTTCGCGAATCTCCCTCAGTCCCCCAGCGAGTTCGCCAGTAGGGTCGATCTCCCGAACCATGGCGATCATTGCGCTCTTCGCTGTGTTGGCGGACGTCATGTCGGCAGAACCCCAAAATCATATTTCGTTCGGGGCCGGTGATAGCGGGATCTGGTTAATCACTTCTTAGCCGCGGTCGGATGGCCGCATGGCTGGGGCGGCTTGCCCTCTTGCCTGTTCGCTCTTAAGGGGGCGGGACTAAGGGACAAGCTTCAGGGACGAAAACAATATGGCGCGAACCAAGAGCCGGCCGCTCTCGCCGCATTTGACGATCTGGAAATGGGGGCCGCACATGGCGATCTCCATCCTGCACCGCGTGACCGGCAACGGCCTCGCGACCGTGGGCATCATGGGCGTGGTCTGGTGGCTGCTGGCCGCCGCGACCGGTCCCGAGGCCTATGCGACCTTCATTAAATGCGCGACGTCGCCGATCGGCTATCTGGTCATGGTCGGCATCAGCTGGTTCTTCTTCCAGCATATGATGTCGGGCCTGCGCCACTTCGTGCTCGACATGGGCGCGGGATATGAGCTCAACACGAACAAGACCTGGTCGCTGGTGATCCCCGTCCTGTCCACCCTGGCCACCGTGGCGTTGTGGGCCACCATCTTCGCGGGGAAAATCTGATGGGAAGCGGAACCGGAATCGGTCGCGTTCGCGGCCTTGGATCGGCCAGGCATGGCGCGCATCACTGGCTGGCGCAGCGCTATACCGCGGTCGGCAACCTGCTGCTGGTCCTCTGGCTGATATTCAGCCTCGTGAGCCTGCCCGGCCTGGATTATGAAAGCGTCCGGAACTGGATCGCCAATCCGCTGGTGGCGGTGCCGCTGATGCTGATGCTGGTCAGCATCTTCTATCACCTGCGCCTGGGCATGCAGGTGATGCTGGAGGATTATGTCCACGACAAGGGGCTGAACTTCTTCGCGATCCTGATCCTCAACTTCTACACCATTGCCGGCGCGGCCGCCGGCATCTTCGCCGTCGCGAAGATCGCATTCACGGGGGCTGCCGACTAATGACCGAAGCCTACAAGATCATCGATCACACCTATGACACGGTCGTGGTGGGTGCGGGCGGTTCGGGCCTGCGCGCGACCATGGGCAGCGCCGAGGCGGGCCTCAAGACCGCCTGCATCACCAAGCTGTTCCCGACCCGCAGCCATACCGTGGCGGCGCAGGGCGGCATCGCGGCGAGCCTTGGCAACAACTCGCCCGACCATTGGACCTGGCACATGTACGACACCGTCAAGGGGTCGGACTGGCTGGGCGACCAGGACGCGATCGAATATATGGTGCGCGAAGCGCCTGCGGCCGTGATCGAGCTGGAACATGCCGGCGTGCCGTTCAGCCGCAACGAGAATGGGACGATCTACCAGCGTCCGTTCGGCGGCCACATGCAGAATATGGGCGCCGGCCCGCCGGTGCAGCGCACCTGCGCCGCCGCCGACCGCACCGGTCACGCCATGTTGCACGCGCTCTATCAGCAGTCGCTGAAATATGACGCGGACTTCTACATCGAATATTTCGCCATCGACCTGATCATGGAAGACGGCCAGAACGGCAAGGAATGCCGGGGCGTCATCGCCATCTGCATGGAAGATGGATCGATCCACCGCTTCCGTTCGAAGGCGGTCGTGCTGGCGACCGGCGGCTATGGCCGCGCCTATTTCTCCGCGACCTCGGCGCATAGCTGCACCGGCGACGGCGGCGGCATGGTGCTGCGCGCTGGCCTGCCGCTCCAGGACCTGGAGTTCGTGCAGTTCCACCCGACCGGCATCTACGGCGCGGGGGTGCTCATCACCGAAGGCGCGCGCGGCGAGGGCGGCTATCTCACCAATTCCGAAGGCGAGCGCTTCATGGAGCGCTATGCTCCGTCGGCGAAGGATCTGGCGTCGCGCGACGTCGTGTCGCGATCGATGGCGATGGAAATGCGCGAAGGGCGCGGCGTGGGTCCGAACAAGGATCATATCTTCCTGCACCTCGACCATATCGATCCCAAGGTGCTGGCCGAGCGTCTGCCGGGCATCACCGAGAGCGGCAAGATCTTCGCGGGCGTCGATCTGACCCGTCAGCCGCTGCCGGTGACGCCAACGGTCCATTACAATATGGGCGGCATCCCCTGTAACTATCATGGCCAGGTGGTGACCAAGGTCGGCGACGATCCGGAAGTCGTGGTGCCGGGCCTCTATGCCGTCGGCGAAGCGGCCTGCGTGTCGGTCCACGGCGCCAACCGCCTGGGTTCCAACTCGCTCATCGACCTTGTCGTGTTCGGCCGCGCTACGGGCCTGCACCTCAAGGAAACGATCAAGCCCAATAGCTCGCATCGTCCGCTGCCCAAGGATGCGGCCGATCTGGCGCTGGGGCGCCTCGATCATTATCGCAACGCCAAGGGTGGCTCGCCGACGGCGAAGATCCGCCTGGAAATGCAGCATACGATGCAGCGGCATGCCGCCGTGTTCCGCGACAGCGCGCTGCTGGCCGAAGGCGTCACCAAAATGCATGAGGTCAATGCGAGCATGCAGGATGTCGGCGTGTCCGACCGCTCGCTGATCTGGAATACCGACCTTATCGAGACGCTCGAACTGGACAACCTGATGTCCCAAGCGGTCTGCACCATGGTCAGCGCCGAAAACCGCAAGGAAAGCCGCGGCGCCCACGCGCATGAGGACTTCCCGAACCGCGACGACGACAATTGGATGAAGCACACCGTCAGCTGGTTCGAAGGCTGGGGCGGCAAGGGCGGCAAGGTGTCGCTGGATTACCGCCCGGTGCACGATTACACGCTCACGGACGACGCGGAATATATCAAGCCGAAGGCGCGCGTTTACTGAGGCGCGGCGTCAGGCAGGAAATCGGAAAGGGCGGGCCGAAAGGCTCGCCCTTTTTTGTTGGGAAACCGGCTGGTTTGCGACCAGATTGGCCTTTGCGCCACCCCCGGCATATCTGATTGCGGACAGTCTGCATCGTGATAGCGTGCACGGATGAACAATTGGCGGATAATTTGCTTGGCGGCTTCCGTCATAGAATCGGCGACACAGCTTTCGGCCCAGACTCCTCCAGCCGAAGACGATTTGAGCGACCAAATCGTCGTCGGAGCATGGGGTGATCCGACGAAGTGCAATTTCACGAACGCCTCGCCCATTACATTTATGAACGCGGCGCGTGATGGTGGAGCGGCGAACGGAGCCTGTGTTTCGATCACAGCATATTGGAAAGGCGGAGCGATCTATGCCAACGAAATCGATGCGGAGTTGCCGAAGTCCGTCGTGACACCAAGGCTTAAGGGTAGACGCGTTGGCATCTATGCCGACGAACGCACCTTCGAGAAGGCTCCCCGCCATCCGACGCCCTATACAGTCGTCGGATCATATGCCTCCTGCAAGACCGAGTGGCCCGGCGCGATGATGGTGTTCGGCTACTGTCATTTCTCGGACGGGCCTTTCTTGAGGGTCTCGCAAACGCGGCCTGCCCGCCGACGCGGCGTCCGCTAATCGAGTGCCTCAACCTGAGCCGCCAGTCTCCTAACCCCCCATTGTCGTCGTCGCCGCCTTCGCGGGGAGGGCGGGTGGGATAAACTCCCGCTGGCGCGCCGCTGCGTCTCTCGCTAAGTCTGTCGTTGATGATGATCGATCCGCTGGTGCTGTTGCAGGCCTATTCCATCGGCGTGTTTCCCATGTCGGACGATCGCGAGGCGGACGAGGTCTATTGGATCGAGCCCAAGCGGCGCGCGATCCTTCCGCTTGACGGCTTTCACCTTTCCCATTCGCTGGCCAAGACGATCCGCCAGGGCCGCTTTCGCGTCACGGCCAACCGCGATTTTCCGAAAATCCTCGCATTGTGCGCGCAGGCTGCGGATGACCGGCCCTCGACCTGGATCAATCGGGAGATCGAGCGGGCCTACCGCCATCTGCATGCAATCGGCTTTGCCCATTCGGTCGAGGTCTGGGAAGGCGAGGAACTGGTCGGCGGCCTGTACGGCGTCGCGATAGGGCGCGCTTTTTTCGGCGAGAGCATGGTTTCGCGACGCACCGACGCGTCGAAAGTCGCGCTCGCGTGGCTGACGGCGCGGCTGCGCTTTGCCGGTTTCACCCTGCTCGACTGCCAGTTCATGACGGATCATCTGCGATCGCTGGGGGCGATCGAGATCAGCCAGCGCGACTATCTTATATTATTGGCGGGAGCCGTGGACGACGTGCCGCTGGGCGGCGGGCGGTCCGTGCTGGCGGAAGGATCGGGTGCCTGCGCGGAGCTGGCGTTCGCCCCGCTGTCCGGCGCGGCGGCCGCGGGCACTTCGCCCTTGCCGCCGAGCTTTACCGTTGCCGGGCCGGTTTCGGGCCAGGACATCGTGCAGCTCCTGACCCAGACGTCATAGATCGGATGCTGTACGACATTGCGGTCGGGCCGTTCCTTGAACAGCCAGCCGGAAAAATTGCGGCGCCACTTGCCGTCGGCAGTGCTGCGGACGTCGAGTTGGACGAAGGCGCCGGTTTCCTGCACATTTTCCCAAGGCGCGCTGGTTTCGCACGCCTGGAGGCGGACGATCGCGTCGCCCGCGCGCAGTGCATCGCCGGGCTTCATGGTGAGGTCCGTGGTGATGCCATTGCGCTTGTTGAGCAGGCCGATCACTGCCACCCGCTCGGCCATGGGGGTGCCGGGAAGCGCGCCGGATATGCCGTCGCGGATCTTCTGCCCCTCTATGCGGACGGGGCTGGCCTGATTCGCGGTCGGGAGATCGTCATCGCCGCAGCCCGTCAGCATCAGCGCGACGCCAATGAGCGGGACATGGGGCAGGATCGGCAGGAACGCCCCCGCCGGGCGCCGCGTCATGATGCGTCGGGGCTCCATGCCTCATAGTCGCCGGTCGCCTTCTGCCGCTGGCCGCCCTTTTCCAGAGCGCCGGACGGCCGGTAGGTGTTGACGGTCCCGGTCGCGTTGGGCGTGAAATCCTTTTCCCAGATGCGCGGCGGCGGCAGGAAGCTTTCGGGCGTGCCTTCGATCGAATGATGCAGCCAGCCATGCCATTCGGCCGGCACCCGGCTGGCGTCATTGGCGCCCTTGTAGATCACCCAGCGGCGGCGCCGCCCGTGGACGTCGGAGCCGCCCTCATAATAAAGATTACCCTGATGATCCTCGCCCACCTTGCTGCCCTTGCGGGAGGTGAAGAGCGATGTGCCGATGGTCGCGCCATCCCACCAGGTGAAGATCTTGCCAAGGATTCCCATGGGGCAAGCGCTTAAGCCGGGGCCAAGGGATTGGCAAGGCGGATGTGGCGTCAGCGACCGCCCGCGGGGCAGAAATCAAGGTCGGCCGGGCTCTGCACCTCCGGCGCGACGCAGCGGCCCCAAGTCACCCTATCGCCTTCCCTGATCCCCAGTTCCGTGGCCCGTCCGCCCCGCAGTTCGAGGACGGCGACGACCGGCACGCCAGCCGACACCGGTTCGCGCGAATAGGGAACGGTTTGCCGGGCGATGAAGGCAATCGTTCCGTCGGTGCGGATGAACAGCATGTCGAGCGGGACCAGCGTGTTCTTCATCCAGAAGCTGGCGGTGCGCGGCGGCGTCATCGGGAACAGCATGCCGCCGTCCGGATCGATGGATTTGCGGAACATGAGGCCCTGTTCCTGCTCGCGCGGGGTGCGGGCGGCTTCCACGTCGAAGCGATGGCTGCCTTTCGCCGTGTGAATGGCGAGGGGGAGCAGGGTCGAGTGTTGAGTGGCAGCGGCAGTGGTGGCGCCGGTCCTGTTCTCCGCCTTGGGCGCTGTCTGCGAGCAGGCGGTGAGAAGGGCGAGGAGCAGGAGGGGAATCGGCTTCATTTTGGTCGACCTGGCCGGAGGGATGTTTCGCGGGAAGGATGATCTAAACGGCGGAGCTTAATCATCTCTTTCGGGCACCTCCCCGGGCGCGGCGTCGGTCCAGCGGCGCGCGGTGGCGTAGCTGTGCCCGGCGCGGAGGAAAGCGGCGATCCATTTTTCCCGTTGCCGGGGATCGGCACGCTCCGCTGAATAGGGACCCATGCGCTTGCGGCGGGCGAAGCGTTCGGCGCTGGCCCAGGCTTCGGACTGCGTGTGGCTGTCGGCTTCCTCTCGATCGGGTTCGGCTATGCCGTCGGCGCGCAGGCTTTCCGCTACGCGCCGGGCGCCATAGCCGCGCCGGGCCAGCGAAGCGCTTTTCATCACCGCATAGCTCGCATCGTCGACATAGCGCAGGTCCGTCAGCCGATCGACCAGCGCCTGCGGGTCCGCGGCGTCCTCCCCACCCCAGCCCCGTTCCCCGATCTTGCGGTTGAGATAGGCAAGCAGCCTGGTCCGGCTGGTCGCGAAACGTTCGACATAGCGAAGGGCGAGCGCCCGCAGGCTGCCTTCATCAAGGGGGGGACGGGGTCGTTTGCCGGTCATGAAGGGCGATCATGCGCGATGCGCCATGTTTATGCCACAGTCGGGCCGGAATTTTACCGTGCCTTATGCTGTAGAAGGCCAAGCTGGAATGAAACTATCCGGGTGCGTCGGCTTGTCAAAGATGATAGCGGCCCGCTCAGATTACAAGATTATGGCCTTGGGTGACACCAATATGACGGGTTCGCAAAGCATGATGGCACCGACGCCGACCAATGACGCCCTGCCGCGGCGCTTCTCGGACTTCGAGACGCTGGGGGAGGCGCTCGACTATGCGGCACAGGGCCAGCGCGGGCTCAATTTCCATGATGCCCGGGGCAATCTGGCGCGTCCTTATAGGTTCAGCGAGCTTCGCGCGGATGCGATCGCCTGCGCGCACCGGCTTATCGCTCATGGGGTGAAGCCGGAAGATCGCGTTGCGTTGGTGGCTGAAACCGGCGTGGAATTCGCGCAGCTTTTCTTCGGCATTGTCTATGCTGGGGGCTGGCCCGTACCGCTGCCGCTGCCGACCAGCTTCGGCGGCAAGGAAAGTTATATCGACCAGCTGAATGTCCAGTTGGACAGCTGCGATCCGATGCTGTTCCTCTTCCCCAGGGAGCTTGAGGAGATGGCAGGCGAGTCAGGCCGGCAGAAAAATGTCGAGAGCATCGCCTTCGAGGATTTCATCGCGCGCGAAGCGGTGCCCTGCGCCCTGCCCCAGGCGCAGGCGCAGGAAATCGCTTATCTGCAATATTCGAGCGGATCGACCCGCTTCCCGCATGGCGTCGCGGTGACCCACCATGCGCTGCTCAGCAATCTCGCCGCGCACAGCCATGGCATGGAAGTGCAGGACAGCGACCGCTGTATCAGCTGGCTGCCCTGGTATCACGACATGGGCCTGGTTGGCTGCTTCCTGTCGGTGGTCGCCAACCAGGTGTCGACCGACTATATGAAGACCGAGGATTTCGCCCGTCGTCCGCTGGCCTGGCTGGACCTCATCAGCCGGAACGAGGGCACCTCGATCAGCTATTCGCCGACCTTCGGCTATGACATTTGCGCGCGCCGCATGTCGAGCCAGACCAAGGCGCAGGATCGGTTCGACCTGTCGCGCTGGCGGTTGGCGGGCAATGGCGCGGACATGATCCGCCCCGACGTGATGCAGAGCTTCGTCGACGCGTTCGGCGACGCTGGCTTCAGCCCCAAGGCGTTCCTGCCTAGCTATGGCCTAGCCGAAGCGACGCTGGCGGTCACCATCATGCCGCCGGGCGAAGGCATTATCGTCGAGCTGGTCGAGGAAACCGACCTGTCGGGCGGCGACGCCACCGAAGGCCGCCCGCAGCGCTTCCGGTCGATCGTCAATTGCGGCAAGCCCGCGCGCGACATGATCGTGGAAATCCGCGACGAGGACGGCACGCCCATCGGCGAGCGCCAGATCGGCAAGGTGTGGACGACCGGCCCGAGCCTGATGGTCGGCTATTTCCGCGATCAGGAGGCAACCGACGCCTGCATGCTCGACGGCTGGCTGGACACGGGCGACATGGGCTATCTGAGCGACGGCTATCTCTACATTGTCGGCCGCGCCAAGGACATGATCATCATCAACGGCAAGAATCACTGGCCGCAGGATATCGAATGGGCGGTGGAGCAGCTGCCCGGATTCAAGCAGGGCGACATCGCCGCCTTCGCCATCACCACGCCTGGCGGCGAGGAAGCGCCCGCGGTGCTGGTGCATTGCCGCACGTCCGACAATGACGAGCGCACTCGCCTGCGCGACCAGATCCGCGAGCGGGTCCGGGCGATCACCGGCATGAACTGCGTCGTCGAACTGGTGCCGCCGCGTACCCTGCCGCGCACAAGTTCGGGCAAGCTGAGCCGGTCCAAGGCGCGCAACCTGTATCTGACGGGCGAAATCCGACCTTACGATATCGCCGCCTGAGCCGGCGGCGAGTTACGGATTGCTAACCGCTTGCTGCTATTCGCGGGCAGGTGGGAAGCAGATATGATCCTTCATTCGAACCAGCCCGTCAGGAACGCGTTTCGCTGCGCGCGATAATGGGTTTGGGTGGTGTCGAACATGACGGACGCGTGATGGCGGCGCAGCTGCGCTCCGCCGACAAGGCAGCGCTGCTGCGGCGCGCGATGAACCTGTTCGGGCTGGTATTCCTTTGGCACGTCTTTGGCCAGTCGGTTTCCACCACCGTCCTCGCGATCTGGAGCGGCGCGCTGACGCTGTCGATGGGTGTCGGAGCGCTGGTCGCGCACAGGCGCAAGGCAGCCAACAGCCGGGAGGCGACCGTTGTCGCCCTGAGGTTGCACGGGATGGGCGGACTGATGAACGGTCTGCTTTGGGCCGGCTGCGTTCTCCTTCTTTCACACCATGAGGGCGCGGCGCAGCTGATCGCCATGTGGACGCTATTAAGCTGCATCATGGGATGCGGGGCGATCAGCTATGCGGCGACCCCGCTCGCGGCCACGGGCTTTCTCGCCTGCTGCATCGCAAGTCTTCCGGTCCTTTTTCATGGCGACGGGCGACTGCCCCTGCTGGTGCTGGCGACGAGCTATGCCCTGTCTTTGCTGGTCGGCTGCTTCATTTATGCGCGGACCTTCGCGCGGCAGCATAGCGCGAGCGTCCAGCTGGAGGAAAAGAGCGAGGTCGTCAGCCTGCTGCTGCGCGAATATGACGACGGCGCGTCAGACTGGCTGTGGCAGACCGATAGAAGGCGGCGGCTGAACGGCGTGTCGTCCCGCTTCGCCGAGAGCATGGGCCGCGAGCCCGCGCAGCTTGAAGGCATGCTGCTGGTGCAATTGTTGGCAGGGCCGACATGGGAGCGCGGCGAGATCGACCAGGGGCTGCACGACCTTGCCGGCAGCCTGATGCGGCGGGAGAGCTTCAGCAATCTGGTCGTGCCGGTCATGGTGAAGGGTGAAACCCGCTGGTGGGAACTGTCGGCATCCCCCCGGCATGACGAGGAGGGCGCGTTCCTGGGGTTTCGAGGGGTAGGATCGGACATCACGGCGCAGCGCGAATCGGCTGATCGGATTGCGCAACTTGCCTGTTTCGATCCGCTCACGGGCCTGCCCAACCGCGCGCATCTGCGCGACTTCCTGGACCAGGCGATCGGGGGCGACAGCAGGCGGAACGGGCGCTGCGGGTTCCTCATGATCGACCTCGACCGGTTCAAGGCGGTGAACGACACGCTGGGCCATCAGATCGGCGACAAGCTGCTGACCCAAGTCGCGCGCCGCCTGCGCCAGGTCTGTTCGGACTCCCAATTTTGCGGACGCATCGGCGGCGACGAATTCGCGGTGGTGTTGCCGCGGCTGTTCGACGATCAGGCGATCGCGCGGCTGTCCGCGGCGATCATCGCCGGGCTTTCGCAGCCCTACCAGGTCGATCAGCATACGCTCCATGTCGGCGCGTCGGTAGGTACCGCCATATCGCCGCAGGACGGCGCGGAATCCGAAGCGTTGATCCGCAGCGCCGACCTGGCGCTTTATCGCGCCAAGGGCGAGGGCGGCGGCATCTACTGCGCCTATGAGCCGCAGCTGCACATGCAGGCCGAAGAGCGGCGGAAGCTGGAACTTGCGTTGCGTCAGGCGCTGGAAAAGGACCAGCTGCATGTCCTCTACCAGCCGGTAGTCGATGCCGAGGAGGGCACCGTGCTGGGCTTCGAGGCGCTGCTGCGCTGGACGCATCCGGAAATGGGGGCCATCTCCCCCGCGAAATTCGTGCCTGTCGCAGAGGAAGCGCGCCTGATCGGCCCGATCGGCGAGTGGGTGTTGCGCACCGCGTGCAATGAAGCGGCGGGCTGGCCCGATCCGGTGCGGGTTGCGGTCAATGTGTCCGCGGAGCAACTGATCCACCCGAGTTTCGTCGCCGCTGTCATCTCCGCGCTTGGGCAGAGTGGGCTGGACGCGTGCCGGCTGGAACTGGAGGTGACCGAGAGCGTCTTCGTGAACGCCGACGCGGGCGCGCTCAAGATCCTGGATCAGCTTCTGGCGCTCGGCGTGCAGCTTTCGCTCGATGATTTCGGCACCGGCTATTCCTCGCTCGGCTATCTTAGCCGCACCCGGTTCAACACGATCAAGATCGACCGCAGTTTCGTCGTCGGCGCGTCCAACAACAAGCCCGAGAGCCTGGCGATCATTCGAGCGGTGGTGACGCTGGCCGACAGTCTGGGCATGGCGACGACGGCGGAAGGCGTGGAAACCGAAACGGAACTGGCGATGGTGCGCGCCCTCGGGTGCCAGAAGATCCAGGGCTATTATTTCGGTCGCCCGATGCCGGCTTCCGACGCGGCCGCCCTGTTTCCTGCCGACCAGCGCCGGATCAGGGCCTGATCGCGGTTCAGCGCATCCGGATCTGCCGTTCGATCGACGTCCAGAGGCCGGCGAAGGCCTGGGCCGGTGGCGAGGCGGACGCGAAGGCGCCCAGCGGCTTGCGGCGCACGGCCATCTGTTCGACCGCGCTTGCCATGGGAATAGCGTCCCAGTCCGGCTGATCGTCGAGGGCGTTGCGGTGCAGCGCGCGGCGTCGGTCGACCATCGAATAGACCGGCATGATCGGCGGGTGACTGCCGCCGCGTTGCACGAGATAACGGGCCACTTCCCCCATGGCGCGCTGCGACAGGGGGGAGGGGATGACCGGAATGACGATCATGTCGGCGGCGCGCAGCACCTGCTCGCTGGTTTCGGTAAGGCCCGGTGGGCAATCCAGGATGATGCGGTCATAGTCGCGGCCCAGCGTTTCGATCAACTTGGCGAGCCGCTTCTTCTTGTCCATTTCGCGGAACAGATGGTCGAGCCCGCGCAGCGACGTGTCGGCGGCGATCAAGTCCAGCCCCTCCACGGTCGAGGGCTGGATCAGCTTGCGGACCTCGACATCCTTGCTGAAGATCGCCTGGGCGGCGTCGCGGCTCTGCATGTCGGTCGAGATCAGCCAGCTCGCCGCCGCTTGCGGATCGAGATCCCAGAGCAGCGTCCGCCGGCGGGAGATGCTGGCGGACGCCCAGGCGAGGTTGATTGCGAAGGTGGTTTTGCCAACGCCACCCTTGAGGCTGTAAACGGCGATGGTCGCCAATGCCGGTTCCTTTGCCATGGGACGAAGCTACGGCTTCGACCCGTCAAAGCAAGCGGTGAATCATGCCATTGTTACGGCGCTGTGACGGGGCATGAAAAATCCCGCCGCGATGCTGGCGCGCGGCGGGACTTTTCTTTCTTCGCGAAGACTCTCAAGCTGCGGCGCGGCGTTCCTTGAGTTCCTCGTTGAGCATTTCGGCGAGCAGAAAGGCGAGTTCGAGGCTCTGCGCCGCGTTGAGGCGCGGGTCGCAATGGGTGTGGTAGCGATCGGCCAGCCCCTCATCGGTGATAGCGATGGCGCCGCCGGTGCATTCCGTCACATTCTGCCCGGTCATTTCGGCATGGATGCCGCCGCCGAAGCTGCCTTCTGCGCGATGGACGGCGAAGAAGCCGCGCACTTCGGCCAGAATGCGGTCGAACGGCCGTGTCTTGTAGCCATTGGCCGCCTTGATGACATTGCCGTGCATCGGGTCGCAGGACCAGACCACCGGATGCCCTTCCCGCAGCACCGCGCGGACCAGCTTGGGCAGGCCCGCCTCGATCTTGTCATGGCCGTAGCGGGTGATGAGCGTGATCCGCCCCGCCTCGCGCGAGGGGTTGAGGATGTCGAGCAGGCGAATGAGCGCGTCGGGCTCAAGGCTCGGGCCGCACTTCATGCCGATCGGATTGCCGATGCCGCGCAAATATTCGACATGCGCCGACCCCTCGAACCGCGTACGGTCGCCGATCCAGAGCATGTGCGCGGAGGTGTCGTACCAGTCGCCGGTCAGCGAATCCTGCCGGGTCAGTGCCTGCTCATAGGGAAGCAACAGCGCCTCATGGCTGGTGTAGAAGCTGGTTCCGCCCAGCTGCGGCACGGTGTCGGGCGACAGGCCGCAGGCGCGCATGAAGTCGAGCGCCTGGCCGATCTGGTCGGCCATCGCCTCGAACTTCGCCGCCCAGGGCGAACGGCCCATGAAATCCAGCATCCAGCCATGGACGCGATCAAGACTGGCATAGCCGCCGGTCGAAAAGGCGCGCAGCAGGTTGAGCGTCGCGGCCGACTGGTTGTAGGCGCGAACCATGCGCTGGGCGTCGGGTTCGCGCGATTCCGCGGTGAAGGCGATGTCGTTGACATTGTCGCCGCGATAGCTGGGCAGTTCCACGCCGCCGATCGTTTCGGTATCGGCCGAGCGCGGCTTGGCGAACTGGCCCGCCATGCGGCCGACCTTCACGATCGGCAGCTTGGACGCGAAGGTCAGCACCACCGCCATCTGCAGCAGCACGCGGAACGTGTCGCGGATATTGTTGGGATGGAATTCCGCGAAGCTTTCGGCGCAATCGCCGCCCTGCAGCAGGAACGCCTCGCCATTGGTCACCCTGGCAAGTTCGGCCTTCAGGCTACGCGCTTCGCCAGCAAAGACGAGCGGGGGAAACTGGCTGAGCTGCGCCTCCACGGCGCCAAGCGCCTGGGCATCACGATAGGTGGGCATCTGAATGCCCTTATGCTCCCGCCAGCTTTCCGGCGTCCACTTCGCCGTCACGATGAATCTCCCAAAGTTGTAAAATAGGGGCCGCACCTACGCCTATGTAGGGGTTAACGCAAGTTTCTACCCGCAGCGCGGCTCGGCGTCATTTCTGGCAGGGATAGCGGCCGTTGAGCGCCACGCTGACAAGGACGGAAGCGGGCGCCTTCCGCTGATCGGGATAGCGTTCCAGATAGGTCACGACGATGCGCCGCACCTCTTCGGCCTGCATCTGGTTGGGCCAACAATTGGGATGGGCGCGGCCCAGGAACATGTCTTTCTTGATGCCGTCCACCGCGCCGACGATATAGGCGGTGCAGGCAAGGGCATATTCAGGCGCCTTGTTGCGGCATTTGGCGAGCAGGGTGGTGCCCGTTTCGAACATGAAGGCTTGCGCGGCCAGCGGGAAGGGCAGCGCCGTTGCGCTCGCCGCTAGTGTCAGGATCGCCGGATACTGCCATTTCATGCCGGAAGGGTGCGCCCTTCGGTCCAACCTGTCCAGGCGTATAGCCGTCGTAAGAACACGGTCGGTCGCATTGTTTCGTTAATGCAACATTATGATTAACCGCGATTTTATCCCAAGGTCAGGCGCCAGTCCCACCGCAGGGGATCCCCGTCCATCACTTCAACCCCGCGGGCGATCAGGCGATCGCGAATCTCGTCCGACAGCGCGAAGTCCTTTTCGGCGCGCGCGGCCTGCCGGGAATCGAGTTCCGCCTCGATTTCCTCCGGCGTGATGTCGGCATCCTTGGGACGCATGCGAAGGTCGGCCCGGCCGATCGTCAGCAGGTTGAGGCCCAGCGCCTGATCGAACGCGGCAAGCAGGCAGAGCTTCTCGTCCACCGGCACCTTCTTCAGGCCGATCACCTCCTCCAGCAGCGGCAATGCGCGGGGTGTCATCAGGTCGTCGCTGATCGCCGCGTCGAACTGTTCGAGGAGCGGCGCCAGCTTGGGATGAAGGTTGGCGCGCAGATATTCGAGGCGCGGGGACTGCCAGGTCACGCCCTCGGCGCGGCTCTTCAGATTTTCCACGCCCATGACAAGCCGCTTGAGGCGCGTAAGGGCCGCGCTCACGCCTTCGGCGCTGAATTCCAGTTCGCTGCGATAATGGGCGCCCAGGCACAGCAGGCGATAGGCGAGCGGGTGCACTCCGGCGTCGATCAGCGAGAAGAGGGTGGTGAAGCCGCCCTTCGACTTGCTCATCTTGCCCTGGCGATCGACCAGGAAATTATTGTGCATCCACCAGCGCGCGCCGGTAAAGCCCGCCGCCGTCGCGTCCGCTTCGCCGCAGCAGCCGTGAAAGGCCTGGTTTTGGGCGATCTCGTTGGGATGGTGGATTTCGCGATGGTCGATGCCGCCGGTGTGGATGTCGAACGGATGGCCCAGGCGCGCCTCGCTCATCACCGAACATTCGAGGTGCCAGCCGGGCGCGCCCTTGCCCCAGGGCGAATCCCATTCCATCTGTCGCTGCTCGCCCGGCGGAGACTTGCGCCAGATCGCGAAGTCGCTGGGGTTGCGCTTGCCCGCGACCGGATCGATGCGGCCCTGTGCGGCGTCGTCGCGGCCGCCCGCGAGCGCGCCATAGTCGGGCACGCTGCTGCTGTCGAAATAGAGGCCGGTCTCCAGCTCGTAGCAATGGGCCGGGGCGATCTTTTCCGCAAAGGCGATCATCTGCGGCACATAATCGGTCGCCACGGTCCATTCGCTGGGCGGCAGGATGTTGAGATCGGCGATGTTCCGCTTGAACGCATCGGTGTAATGGGCCGCTATGTCCCAGATGCTCTTGGCCTGGGCGCGGGCGGCGGCCTCCATCTTGTCGTCGCCGGCGTCGGCGTCGCTGGTCAGGTGGCCGACATCGGTGATGTTGATGACGTGCGTGACCGCCAACTCCTTCCACAGCAGCGTGCGGCGCAGCGTGTCGGTGAAGACATAGGCGCGCAGATTGCCGAGATGGGCGTAATTATAGACCGTCGGCCCGCAGCTATAGACGCGCGCATGGCCGGGTTCGATCGGGCTGAACGGCTCGGTCGTCCGCGTCAGGCTGTTGAACAGGCGCAGGCCGGCGTCGGCATGCTGCTCGGCGGAGGTGAACTGGTCGCTCATGGGCGCAGCCATGCGGCGAGACGCTACGTACGTCAATGGGACGCGGGGGACGGCCCGTATCGAGACGCTCTGCTAGTCCTTCCCTCGGCGCGCGGTGAACCGGACAATCGCATTCTGGACCGATTCGACGGCCTTCCCGGCTTCGTCGCGGGCGATGGGGAGCGTCGTCGCGCCAAGCTGATCACAGGCGGTAGGGCCCAGCAGCGCCGTCACGCGCTCGGGCTGAGCCTGCTCATGGCGGATGGGCTGGCAGGTGAGACTGTGGCCATTCCCGTCAACCAGCAGATGAACCCGGACCGTCGAGGGATCGGCAATGCCATCGGGCAGGCGATCCACCGTCAGGTCCAGCATTGCCCGCGAAGGCCTGCGCGGCGCGGTGGTGCCGGGTATTCGGAACGTGACCAAATGCTGATAGACGCCGTAGGTTGGCGTTCCCTGCGAATCCCGTGCCGGCTCGAACCGCGCTCGATCAAGAAGGATCTTGCACATGGCCGTGGCCAAGGCTGACGGAAAAATGGGATCACAGTGAAGCGGCTGGCCGGTGGGCGAGGTCGTGATGTTGACGAAGACATATCCCCGCTCCGCCGTCTGGAGGGATCGCATGGGATAGTCTTCGTCGCGCATCCAGCTTTCCGGCGCCAGTGGCCTGGCGGGGGTCATCAAAGCGGCGGCCAAGGCAAGAAGCGCGAGCATGGCGAGCGGCCTGGCCGAAAATACTATTGCGAGTCAATCGCCTGCCGTCGAATGGTTTCGCAATGTAACAAATCATTGCTGCTGGCCCCATCCCTTGCTTTGTCGCGTTCCTCTTCCAATATTGCTGATGCGGGCCGGGCCCCTCTGGCGATCGGACCTCTGTGATGAGGTCTGGACGTGATGTCGGACCGCATCGAGTGCGCTCGGTGCAGGTTCGTGAGATTATTGTCCCCCTGATGATCCACGAAGACCGCGCCGGGCCACTCGATCCACGATTTTGATTGAAGGATGGAGTTTCAACGCCGTGAACAATCCCGTACGTATGCCGGGCTATGGCGCGAGCCAGACGGCGCAGACCGATGCCGGGCTGCGCGCGCACATGCTGGGCGTCTTCCGCAACATGGGGATCGGCCTGGTCATCACCGGGCTGGTCGCCGCCTTCATCGGCAGCACGCCGGCACTAGCCGCCGCGATCTTCGGCACGCCGCTCAAATGGGTGGCGATCTTCGCGCCGCTGGCCTTTATATTCTTCTTCAGCTTCCGCATCGAAAAGATGACGACCGCGGGCGCGCGCATGGCCTTCTACGCCTTTTCGGCGGTGATGGGCGTGTCGCTGGCCAGCATCTTCCTGGTCTTCACCGGCGGGTCGATCGCGCAGGCCTTTTTCTCCGCCGCGGTGATGTTCCTCGCCATGGCGCTGTGGGGATATACGACCGGGCGTGACCTGTCGAAGTTCGGGTCCTTCCTGATCATGGGCCTGATCGGCATCCTGGTCGCGAGCCTGATCAACATCTTCATCGGCTCGTCGGCCATGGCGATGGTGATTTCGATCATTGGCGTGGTGGTGTTCACCGGCCTGACCGCCTGGGACGTTCAGCGCATCAAGTCGGAATATTTCGCCTATGCCGGCCATGAAGTCGCGCAGAAGATGCAGGTGATGGGCGCGCTGTCGCTGTACCTGAACTTCGTCAACCTGTTCCAGATGCTGCTCAACCTGACCGGCGAGCGGGAGTAATCGGATGCGGGATCAGGCCGCTGTGTCGGCCATGCTCTGCCCGGTCTGTCATGTGGGCCTTTCCATGACGGACCGGCAGGGGGTGGAGATCGACTATTGTCCCCAGTGCCGCGGCGTATGGCTGGATCGGGGCGAACTGGACAAGATCATCGAACGGTCGGGATGGGATGTTCCTCCCGCCCCGGCGCCGCAGACCAGCTTCCGTCCCGACAGGGACCATAGGGATGACGGACGCTATTATCAGAAGAAGCGGAAGAAGAGCTTCCTGGAAGAATTGTTCGATTGAGGAGGACGGCCATCGCGCCGTCCTTCATTTTTTTGGGCGGCGCCTGCCCTTGCTTGCTTTGGGTGATGCTTTAGAGCGGGTTGCAACGTCATCCATGTAGCGACCCAGGGGCCATGTCGAAATCCAGCGCATCGCAAGCTCATGTCACGCCGGTTATCCTGGCGGGAGGATCGGGGACACGGCTGTGGCCCTTGTCGCGCAAATCCTATCCCAAGCAGTTCGTGCCCCTGCTGGGCGAGACCACCCTGTTTCAGTCGGTGGTGCGTCGCCTGTCGGGCGGGGGTGAGGCATTTTCCTTCTCCCGCCCGGTGATCCTCACCAACTCGCTGTTCCGCTTCATCATCACGGAGCAGCTGGCGAAGGAAGGCATTGATCCCGAAGCGATCCTGATCGAACCCGAAGGGCGGAACACGGCGCCGGCCATATTGGCGGCCGCGCTTCACCTTGCGTCGGGCAATCCGGACGCAGTCATGCTGGTGGCGCCGTCCGATCATGTGGTGCCCGACGTCGTTGCCTTTCATGAGGCCGTTGCCAAGGGCCTGGCCGCGACGGCGCGAGGCGATCTTGTGACCTTCGGCATTCGGCCTACCCGCGCGGAAACGGGCTACGGCTATCTGCAGGCGGCGAGCCGACCGGATGGGTCAGGTGAGCCGATCAAGCTGGCGAGCTTTGTCGAAAAACCCCATGCCGCGCGGGCCGAAGAGATGTTGGCGACCGGCGACTATCTTTGGAATGCAGGGATTTTCCTGTTCGCGGCTCGGGATTTGATCGCCGCTTTCGAAAAGCATGCGCCGGCGATCCTTGCCGCGGTGAAGCTGGCGGTCGAGGAGGCGGAAAGCGATCTGGGCTTCCTGCGGCTGGCGGCCGGGCCTTGGGCGCAGGCGGAAAGCGTCGCCATCGACTATGCGATCATGGAGCGGGCGGACAATCTGTCGGTCGTGCCGTTCGATGCGGAATGGTCGGACCTGGGCGGTTGGGACGCGGTGTGGAGCCATTCGCAACCCGACGAGAAGGGGGTTGCCCTATCGGGGGCCGCCACGGCGCTGGATTGCCGCAACACATTGTTGCGGTCGGAGAGCGAGGGGTTGGAGATCGTGGGGCTCGGGCTCGACAATATCGTCGCCATTGCCATGAACGATGCCGTCCTGATCGCGGACAAGTCCCGGACACAGGACGTCAAGCTGGCGGTCGAGGCCTTGCAACGCAAGGGCGCGCCGCAGGCGGAGAGTTTTCCCAAGGATCACCGGCCCTGGGGTTGGTATGAAAGCATATTGGTCGGCGGGCGCTTTCAGGTGAAGCGCATCACGGTGCTGGCAGGCGCCTCGCTCAGCCTGCAAAGCCACTTCCACCGGTCAGAACATTGGATCGTCGTGGAAGGCACGGCGAAGGTCACGCTGGACGAGGAGGTCACGCTGCTGACCGAAAACCAGTCCATCTACATTCCGGTTGGCGCGAAACATCGGATCGAGAATCCGGGGCGCATCCCGATGGTATTCATCGAAGTGCAGACCGGGCCCTATGTCGGGGAAGATGACATCGTTCGCTATGAGGACCGCTACGCGCGGAGCTGAAGCGGCTTCGGCATCCCATGGGTTCCCGGTGGACATGGAATTCCCGGCCTCATGAGATCCCAGCTTTCGCTGGGATGACGGCGGGGGATCAGTGCGCCGCCCCCCAGCTGGGACCGTGGCCGATCTCGACGCCAAGTGGCACGCTGAGTTTCACGATGGGTTCGGCGGCGCTTTCCATGACGCGGCGGATGATGGGGCTGGCCTGCTCCACATCGCCTTCGGGCAGTTCGAAGACGAGTTCGTCATGGACCTGCAACAGCATCTTGACCCGGTGCAGCCCTTCGGCGGCCAGCGCCGGTCCCATGCGGACCATGGCGCGCTTGATGATGTCGGCGCTGGTGCCCTGGATCGGGGCGTTGATCGCGGCGCGTTCGGCGCCCTGGCGCTCATGCTGGATCGGCGCCTTGATGCGCGGGAACCAGGTTTTCCGGCCGAACAGGGTTTCGGTGTAGCCGCGCGCGCGGGCCTTCTCCAACGTCTCGGTGATGTAGAGGCTGATCCCTGGGAACCGCTCATAATAGCGGCTGATCATGTCCTGCGCTTCGTCGGCGCTGATCTCCAGCCGTCCCGCCAGGCCCCAGCGGCTGATGCCGTAAAGGATCGCGAAGTTGATCGTTTTGGCGCGGCCGCGGGTGTCGCGGTTCACTTCCCCGAACAGCTGCTGCGCGGTGGCGGCGTGAATGTCTTCGCCCGCAAGGAATGCCTCGCGCAGGGCGGGAACGTCGGCGATGTGCGCGGCGAGGCGCAGTTCGATCTGGCTATAGTCCGCCGCCAGGATGACATTGCCCGGTTCGGCGACGAAGGCGTGGCGAATCTGGCGGCCGACTTCGGTGCGGATCGGGATGTTCTGGAGATTAGGGTCGGTGGAGGACAGGCGGCCGGTCTGCGCGCCCGACAGGCTGTAACTGGTATGGACCCGGCTTGAGTCCCTGTTGATCTGAGCCTGGAGCGCGTCGGTATAGGTGGATTTGAGCTTGGACAGCTGGCGCCAGTCGAGGATCTTGCCCGCAATCTCCGCGCCTTGGGCCTTCAATTGTTCGAGGATGGTGACGTCGGTGGAATAGGCGCCGGACTTGCCTTTCCTGCCGCCCTTGTACCCCATTTTGTCGAACAGGATCGCGCCCAATTGCTGGGTCGACCCGATGGCGAAGGGCTGGCCGGCGATCCCGTGGATTTCGCCCTCCAGCTTGGCGATTTCGGCGGTGAACTCGGCGGAGAGGCGGGAGAGGGCTTCGCGGTCGACCTTGATCCCTTCATGCTCCATTTTCGCGATGACCGAGACGAGCGGGCGGTCGACCAGTTCATAGACGCGGGTGGCGCCTTCATTGGCGACACGGGTCTTGCACAGCTTCCACAGGCGCAGCGTGACGTCCGCGTCCTCGGCGGCATATTCTGTGGCCTTGTCGAGCGGGACTTCGCCGAAACTGATCTGGTTCTTGCCGGTGCCGCACACATCCTTGAAGCTGATGCATATGTGATTGAGGTGGACCTTCGCCGCCTCGTCCATCCCGTGGCCAGCGAGGCTTTGCCCTGCGTCGAGGTCGAAGCTCATGACGATCGTGTCGTCATAGGGCGCGATCTCGACGCCGTGGCGGCGCATGACGGTCAGGTCATATTTGAGGTTCTGGCCGATCTTGAGGACGCTGTCGTCCTCCAGCAGCGGCTTGAGTTTGGCGAGGACGAGGGCGAGGGGAAGCTGCTGCGGCTTCTCCGCGAACATGTCCTTGCCGCCATGGCCCACCGGGATGTAGCAGGCGGCGTTCGGCCCGACGGCGAGGCTGATTCCGACCAGAGCGCAGGACACGCAATCGAGCATGTCGGTTTCGGTGTCGACGGCGACCAGCCCCTCTGCATGGGCGTCGGCGATCCAGCGGTCGAGCGCTTCTTCCGTGACCACCGTCTCGTAGAGGCTGCGGTCGATCGGCGGTTCTTCCTCCAGAACGGGCGCGGCGGGAGCGCTCGCTTCGGTGATGGCAGCCGCGGCGGTCGCGATTGCCACGGCGGCGGCGGGCGCGCCTAGGCGGGTCAGCAGCGACTTGAAGCCGTGATGTTCGAGGAAATTCTGGAGCGGTTCTGGCGGGATGCCCTTGAGCGTCAGCTCCTCCAGCGGTTCGGGCAGGTCCATCGCATCGTGCAGCGCGACCAGGCGGCGCGACAGGCGAGCCATGTCGGCATGGGCGATGAGATTCTCCTGCATCTTCGATTTCTTCATCGAAGGGGCGGCTTCGAGCGCCGCCTCCAGGCTGCCATATTCGCTAATGAGCTTCGCGGCGGTCTTGGGTCCGATGCCGGGGATACCGGGGACATTGTCGACGCTGTCGCCCATCAGCGCCAGGACGTCGCCCAGTTGCTCGGGCTGGACGCCAAACTTGGTCATGACATAGTCCGCGCCACGCCGCTCATTCTTCATCGTGTCGTACATGTCGACGCCGGGCTGGATGAGCTGCATCAGGTCCTTGTCGGAGCTGACGATGGTGACGTGCCAGCCCGCCGCGACGGCGGCTTTGGTGTAGCTGGCGATGATGTCGTCGGCCTCGAACCCCGCTTCCTCGATGCAGGGGAGGGAAAAGGCGCGGGTCGCGTCGCGGATCATCGGGAATTGGGGCACGAGGTCTTCCGGCGCCGGCGGGCGGTTCGCCTTGTACTTATCGTACATGTCGTTGCGGAAGGTGTGGCTGCCCTTGTCCAGCACCACCGCGAGATGGGTGGGGCCCTCGGCTTTGCCCAGTTCCTCAGCCAGCTTCCACAGCATGGTCGTATAGCCATAGACCGCGCCGACGGGCTGGCCGTGGCGATTGGTGAGTGGCGGAAGCTGATGATAGGCGCGGAAGATATAGCCGCTGCCGTCGACAAGGTAGAGATGATTCTGAGGCATGGGGAGGGGATAGCGGGTTATGCCGAGCGGCTCCAGTGTGCTTGCCGGCTTCAGAGGACGCAGCAAAGATAGAACTAATCGGCATCTGCATCGTTCTAAGGCTATCCAATATGGAGAAGAGCCATGCGAAGTCCTATTTTATTGATTGCAGGTCTGGCGGCAGCTGCCGCCGTTGGCGGTTGTTCGCGCGAAACGACACGTGACGGCTTGCGTGGCGCAGGAATCGGCGCGGTCGGCGGCGCAGTCGCGGGCGCGATCGTTCCGGGACTTGGCGTTGCCGAGGGCGCGGCAATCGGTGCTGCCGGCGGCGCGGTGGTAGGTGCGGCGACGTCGGATGGCGAGCGGCGGTGGCACCGGGACAGCCGCGGCCGCGACTATTATGTCGACCGCAACGGCAATCGCGTTTACCGCTAAGAGCTAGCAGCCGTGCTGAGCGCACGGATATCAGACATGACGGGGCCACGGGCGCAGCGGCGGCGCGGATCGGAGAAGATCGGTCCCGCGGTTGCGGCGCTCATCGTCAATGCGGTGATCGGCTATGCGCTGATAATCGGATTGCGACCTAGTCCGTTGCTGCAAAGGACGGAAGAGGCCACGCTGGCGCTGTTCGATCTGAAGCCGCCAGCCCCCGAGAAGCCTGCTCCCATTAAGGCGGAAAAAATTCGAAAGCCCGAGGAGCGGGGCGGGGGAGCGCCCGCCCCCGCACCTGCGGCGCGCCGAGAGCAGCAGATAGCCGAGACCCCAATTACCGCACCTGCGCCACTCATTCCCTTGCCTGCGCCCCCATTTCCTGCGGCGGCGCCGGCTGGGCCGATCATCGGCATTGGGTCAGCCGGCGAGGGCGGGGCAGGCAGCGGCGGGGTAGGCGATGGCGGCGCTGGCACGGGCACTGGTGCCGGCACAGGATCAGGCGGGGATGGCGGCGCTTTCTCACGCGCGAAGCAGACAGCTGGTCGCTTCCGTAATTCGGACTTCCCGTCATGGCTACGTGGCGTCGGCCGCGTGAAAATCGGCGTCCGCTATGCCATCGGTCCCTCAGGTCATGTGGATCAGTGCGAAGTCATCGAGAGGAGCGGCTATGCCGAGGTCGACGCCATGACCTGCCGCATCATCGTGGAACGCTACCGCTTTCGCCCTGCGCGCGATCCGGAGGGTTATGCGGTGTCCGAGGTGCGCGAGGAAGATTACCGGTGGCAGGTGCGGTGAAGGCGTCGAGCGGCGAAGGCTCGTTAGTAAGTGCCGGCCAGAAGCTCGTTCACCCGCTCGGGCGGGCGGGCGATTACCGCGCCTTTTTCCGTGATGACGATGGCGCGCTCGATCAGGATCGGGTGCTGCGCCATGGCGTCCAGCACGGCTTCATCGTCCGTGATTTCCAGGCCGATGTCTTTCACCACCGGCTCGCCCTTGCGGAGGGCCTCGGAGGGGCGGACGCCCGCCTTCTTCAGCACCGCTTCGATTTCGGGGCGGGTGGGCGCGGCCTTGAGATAATCGACTATCTCCACCTCGACCCCCGGCGTGCCTTCGAGGATCGCGAGCGCGGCTCGCGATTTCGAGCAGCGCGGGTTGTGCCAGATGGTCGCCTTCATTGGTCGCCGTCCCTGGCCAGCCATTCCTCAAGCCACTTGATCGTATAATCGCCGTTGAGGAATTCCGGGTCCTTCAGCAGCTTCTGATGGAGCGGGATCGTGGTCTTCATGCCCTCGATCACATATTCCTCAAGCGCGCGGCGCAGGCGCATGATCGCGCCTTCGCGGGTGCGGCCGTAGACGATCAGCTTGCCGATCATGCTGTCATAATAGGGCGGCACCTTATAGCCTTGGTAAAGGCCGCTATCGACGCGGACGTGCATGCCGCCGGGAACGTGATAGCTCGTGACGGTGCCCGGCGAGGGCGCGAAGGTGCGCGGGTCCTCGGCGTTGATGCGGCATTCGATGGCGTGGCCGTGAAACTCTATGTCCGCTTGGCTGACCGAGAGCGGCTTGCCCTCGGCGACGCGGATCTGCTCGCGGACGAGGTCGACGCCTGTGATCATCTCGGTCACCGGATGCTCCACCTG
>DATEDR010000404.1:0-13292 GCA_035281605.1 Sphingobium sp. | reverse complement strand
CAGTTGGTGGCTCCGGGGGTAGAAGGGCCCCGGGTTCGTCAGTTCCGCCAGACGCCGCATCTCTTCGGCATCGGCATCACCCAGCATCGTTACGGATCGATCCTCCTCCGGCCGCATCGGGTCTGACAGGATCATCTGCAGATATTCACCCTGACTGACCACGGTCGCGCCCGGCACCGGCGGCAGTGGTTTGCGCTCCAGCAGCCAGATCTCGCCGCTGGCGGTCAGGCGGCCGAGCGCGGCCAGATTTTCAGGGGTCAGGTCCGCGGACGCCGCGAACTGACCATAGTCAGGCAGGATGCGCAGGGCACCCGATGTGCCCTGCGCTATGTTCGACAAGCCTTGCGTCAAGGATGTCCAGACCGGTCGATCCAGATCCTTCGTATCGGCGCAGCCGATCCTGCCGGCCATGCTCAGGCCGCGACGGCCTGTACCTCCGCCGACCGGAAGCCCTGCTCGAGGGCGCCGATGGCGCCATGATATTTCTCGAGCGCCTCGTCCTTGACCGGACCATAGCCCCTGACTGCGCTCACCGCTTCCAGCAGCTTGACGGCCGCTTCGCGATTATGTGCCTTCAGATCGGCGGCGACCAGATCGATCAGCCCCTCATAATGCGCGATCAGCGCCCGTTCCTTCTTCCGCTCTTCGGTATAGCCGAACAGGTCGAGGCGCGTGCCGCGAAGCCCCTTCATTCGCGCCATCAGCGACAAAGCGGGCCGCATCAGGCGAGCGTTGAACGCCCGCTTGGGCGGACGGCCGTTGACCGGCTTGCCGCCCAGGATCGGCGGAGCGAAATTATATTCGATCCGTCCGCCATCCTCGAAGGCATTGCGCAGGCTGTCCTCGAACGCCGGGCTGGTGAGCAGCCGGGCGACTTCATACTCGTCCTTGTAAGCGAGCACGCGCCCATAATTGGTCACGACCGCGCGGACGAGCCGATCGTCGGCACCCCCGATGCGCGCGTCCAGCGCCTTGATGCGGCCCACCGCGGCGCCATACCGCTCCGCCAGCGCTGGCCCCTGATAGTCGGTCAGGTGCTGGATCTGCCGTTCGAACAGTTCGTCCAGCGTCTTGGCGCGGTTGTCCACCTTCTTGGGCAGCAAGCTGAGTACGCGATCCGGCTCGATGGCGAACAGCCGGCCAAGGCGGAACGCATCCAGGTTGAACCGAATGGCGGTGCCGTTGAGCTCGATCGCGCGCTCGATCGCGGCCGTGCCGATCGGCAACAGTCCGCGCTGCACCGCCAAGCCCACCACGAAGAAATTGGTGGCGATGCTGTCACCCATGAGCGCGGTCGCAAGGCCGGTCGCGTCGACCGTCTCCACCTGTTCCTTGCCGATCTTGGCCCTGAGCTGCGTGAGCAGCAGCTTGACGTCGACCCGCGCGTCGCGATTGAACTGCAGCGCCACGGTCGGCGTGACGTCCGAGTTCACCAACGCGCGCGTCCGTCCAGCGGCCAGCGTCTTCTTCGAATCGTCGCCCAGCGCCGTCACCAGATCGAAGGCCAGCAGAAGGTCCGCATCGCCCTTGCCCAGCTTGGGCGCATGGATCGCGTCCGGCGAGCTCGCGAAACGGACGTGGCTCATCACCGCGCCGTTCTTCTGCGCCAGGCCGGTCATGTCGAACACCGACGCGGCGGTCCCTTCCAGATGGGCGGCCATCGCCAGCACCTGCGCAACGGTGATCACGCCGGTTCCGCCAATGCCGGCGACCATCATGGCCAGTCCCTCTTCGCCCAGCGACGCGCGCTGCGGCTCGGTCAATCCGACGAACAGGCTGTCGGCGATCTCCACCTTCGCCTGCTTGCGCGGCTGCGCGTCGTAGACGGTCACGAAGCTCGGGCAGAAGCCGTTGAGGCAGCTGTAATCCTTGTTGCAGCTCGACTGGTCGATCTTGCGCTTGGTGCCGAAGTCGGTGTCCACCGGCGTCAGGCTGACGCAGGTCGACTGCACCGAACAGTCGCCGCAGCCTTCGCAGACCGCCTCGGAGATGAACAGGCGCTTGGCCGGATCGGGGAAGGTGCCCCGCTTGCGGCGGCGGCGCTTTTCAGCGGCGCAGGTCTGCTCATAGATCATGACCGTGCAGCCCGGCACTTCGCGCAGTTCCTTCTGCACGGCGTCAAGCTGGTCTCGATGTTCGATCCGCGTGCCCGCCGGCAGGTCGGTGCCCTGGTGCCGCGACGGATCGTCGCTGACCACGATCACCTGCTTCGCGCCTTCATGACGGACCTGCTGGGCGATTTCAGCCACCGACAGCGGACCGTCAACGGGCTGACCGCCCGTCATGGCGACGGCGTCATTGTAAAGGATCTTGTAAGTGATGTTGACGCCGCTCGCGATCGCCGCGCGGATCGCCATCAGGCCGGAATGATAATAAGTGCCGTCGCCCATATTCTGGAAGACGTGCTTGGTGCCGGTGAACGGGGCCATGCCCATCCAGTTGCCGCCTTCGCCGCCCATGTGGGTCGGCGCCAGCGTCCGTTCCGGGATGAGAAAGTTGGTCATCACGTGACAGCCGATGCCGGCCATCGCGACGCTGCCCTGGGGCACCTTGGTCGACCGGCTGTGCGGGCAGCCGGAGCAGAACCACGGGCTGCGACGGGTGGTCGAGCCGGCCTCTGCCAGCGAACCGGCCGGCGCCGCATTGTCCGCGCTCGCCGGGTCGGTCCAGCCTTCGGTGATGCCCAGCTTGCGCAGGCGGCCGGCGATGGCATGCGCGACCAGAATGGGCTCCAGCTGGGTCGCCGGGGGCAGCAGGCGCTTGCCCTCCTCGTCCAGCTTACCGATCAACCTGGGACGGACGGCCAGATTGACCAGCGCCGCTGCCGCCTGCAGTTCGACGAAGCTCTTCTTCTCCTCGATGAAGAAAAGCAGCTCATGCCCTTCCGCGAAAGCCGCGATGCCTTCCTGCTCCAGCGGCCAGATGCAGCCAACCTTGTACAGCGAAATGCCGAGCGCCGCCGCCTTCTTCTCGTCAAGGCCCAGCAGGGTCAGCGCCTGCAGCGTGTCCTTGTAGCTCTTGCCCGCAGTGATCAGGCCGATGCGCGGCTTTTCCGCGCGGAAGATCGTGCGGTCCAGGCCGTTGGCGCGGATGAAACCCGGCACCAGCGGCAGGCGATAGTCGCTGACGATCTCCTCATCCCGCATCGGCGTCAGCGCGCCGCCGCGGACATGGATGCCCTCCGGCGGCAGTTCGCCATAGCCCGGGATCACCGGCGCGAAATCGTCAAGGTTGAGATCCACCGTCAGCGTCTGCTCGGCGATCTCGTTGACCAGCTTCACGCCGACCCACAGCCCCGAATAGCGCGAAAGTTCATAGGCCAGCAGGCCGTAGCTCAGCACTTCGCCCGGATCGGCGGGGTAGAAGGAGGGGATCAGATAGGACGCCATTGCCTGCTCGCTATGGTGCGAAAGCGAGGACGACTTGCCGCCATGGTCGTCGCCATAAAAGGCGACCACGCCGCCATTCCTGTGGGCGCCGATGTAATTGCCGTGCTTCAACGCGTCGCCGGCCCGGTCCACGCCCGGGCCCTTGCCGTACCAGGCGCCGAAAACGCCGTCATACAGCGGATTGGGGACCGATTCGATCTGCTGCGTGCCGCGCACCGCCGTCGCGGCCATGTCCTCGTTCACGCCGGGCACGAACGTCACCTCCGCCGCGGCCAGCCGCTTGCCCAGGCCCCACAGCATGGTGTCGACATTGCCGAGCGGCGACCCCCGATAGCCGCTGATATAGCCGGCGGTGCGCAGGCCGCGCTTGGTGTCGATCGCCTTACGCGCCAGCAGGACCCGGCCGATCGCCTGGGTCCCGTTCATGATCACGCGGCCGCTGTCGGCCTGCCATTTGTCGTCAAGACTGATCGACTTGTCGATTACGTATGTATCGGTGGCCATAATATCCTCATTGTCCTTTGGGCCAATGTGGCAGGGGTCCGCGGACAAGTCTGTCAAATTGGCGACACGAGAGGCGCGTAGCGGATGAAAGGCGCTATTCGCATGCCCGACACCACCGTTTTTTCCCACGCGACGACCGTCCGAGGCGGGTCTGTCGCATCCCTCGCAGAAAAGTTGCCAGAAATGGATAGGCGGACCGCCGGTCTGCGCTCGAGGGATAGCAGATCGCGGCCCGGCGTTGTAGCACTATAGTCATATTTTCACTGATACGAGTAGCTATCATGATAGTTGAGAAAACGGCGCCGCACGAGGCTGAGGGGTTTTTCGGTGAAGCCGATGGCTCGCGCGTTCCCTATGCTGTCTTCAGCTCCAAGGAAATCTACGACCTGGAGCAGGAGCGGATCTACCGTGGTCCGACCTGGAACTTCCTGGGTCTGGAAGCCGAAATTCCCAATCCGGGCGATTACAAGAGCACCTTCGTGGGCGACACCCCCGTCGTCATGACGCGCACCGAAGAAGGCGGCCTGGCGGCCTGGGTCAACCGTTGCGCGCATCGCGGCGCGATGGTGTGCCGTGAACTGCGCGGAAATGCGACCTCGCACAACTGCGTCTACCACCAGTGGAGCTTCGACACCAAGGGCAACCTGCTGGGCGTGCCGTTCCGCCGCGGCCAGAAGGGCCAGGCGGGCATGCCCAAGGATTTCAATCCCAAGGAGCACAATCTGCGCCAGTTGCGCGTCGACAGCTTCAGCGGCCTGGTGTTCGCGACCTTCAGCGACACGGTCGAGCCGCTGGACGAATATATCGGCGAAACGATGGGCGGCTACATCAAGCGCGTCTTCTGCAAGCCGGTCGAATATCTGGGCTGCACCCGTCAATATTCGAAATCCAACTGGAAACTTTACATGGAAAATGTGAAGGATCCCTACCACGCCAGCCTGCTTCACCTGTTCCACACCACCTTCAACATCTTCCGCGTGGGCATGAAGGCCCATTGCGTGACGGACGAGAACCATGGGCTGCACAGCATCATCATGGCGATCAAGGAAGGGCAGGACGAAACCGCCGGCGGCGACTACAAGGAACAGAATATCCGTTCCTACGACGAAGGCTTCCATCTTGAGGATGACAGCATCCTGGCCCTGGTCGAGGAATATGACGTCATCGCGACCAACCATATTCAGCCGATCTTTCCGCAGCTGGTCGTGCAGCAGATTCATAACACGCTGGTGGCGCGCCAGCTCCTGCCCAAGGGCCCGAACAATTTCGAGCTGATCTTCCACTTCTTCGGCTATGCCGACGATACGCCCGAAATGCGCAACCTGCGCATCAAGCAGGCCAATCTCGTCGGTCCCGCCGGCTATATCTCGATGGAAGATACCGAGGCGACCGAACTGGTTCAGCAGGGAACCGTCCGCGATGGCCTGGAAACGTCGGTCATCGAAATGGCAAAGCATGAACCGGACCAGAGCAACACGCTGATCACCGAAAAGCTGATCCGCTCCTTCTGGCGCGGCTATCGCAAGCTGATGAACTTCGACCAATCTTCGGCTCAGGGGGCCTGAAAACATGTCACACGCATTGCGCGCGGAACTGTTGGCGCTGCAGGATGAATATATCTCCACGCTCGACACGGATCGGCTGGAAGACTGGCCGGAAATGTTCGTGGAGGATTGCTTCTACGAAATCATTCCCAAGGAAAATTTCGACCAGGGCCTGCCAGCGCCGATCATCTATTGCGACAGCAAGAAGATGCTTCGGGACCGCGTCGTCTCGCTGCGCCACGCCAACATCTATGCCGCGGTCGTCTACCGGCATTTCGTGTCGGGCCTGAGCTTCTCGGAACAGCCCGACGGCAGCATCGAGATGCAGTCGAGCTATCTGGTCATCAACACCAGCCAGATCGGCGAGTCCGTAGTGTACCAGACCGGCCGCTACAACGACATCGTCGTTCGCGACGGCGACCGGCTGCGCTTCAAGAAGAAGCAGTGCGTGTACGACACCTCGCGCGTCCAGACCCTGCTCGCGCTGCCGATCTGAAGAAAGACGCACGATGACCAACTGGATTGACGTCGCGTCGGTAGAGGACATCCTCGAAGACGAACCTTTTGCCGCCAATGCCAACGGCACGCCGCTGGCCCTGTTCCGCATCGAGGACGAGTTCTTCGCGCTGTACGATCTTTGCTCCCACGGCGCTGCCAAGCTGTCCGAAGGGTTTGTCGAAGACGGCTGCGTGGAGTGCCCGCTGCATCAGGGGCTGGTCGCCATCGCCACCGGCGAACCCAAGTCCGCCCCGATCACCGAAGCGGTGCGGACCTTTCCGACGCGCCGGAACGGCGATAGGATCGAGGTAGAACTTTAAAGCGCGTTCGCAGCGATCGGAACCGGTCGCTGGCTGAAATCGCGGAAGACAAATATGGGGGCGGTTGATCGGAGGGAATCGGATCAACCGCTCCGATCGGAACGGACAGGACGCGATGACCCTTTCAACCCAGTGTTTCGTGATCGTGGGCGGCGGCCAAGCGGGTGCGTGGATCGCGCGCACGCTTCGCGCCGAGGGGTTTGACGGCCGTATCCTGCTGATCGGGAAAGAAGTGCATCTTCCCTACGAACGGCCGCCTCTGTCCAAGGATATTTTGAGCGGCAAGGCGGACGCCAGCACCGCGGCCCTGCTCACCTCGGATAGCATCGCGACCGACCGCATCGAGGTGTGGACCGGGACGATCGCCACCGAAATCGACCGGGAGGCGCGGGTCGTCCGGTGCGCCGATGGCCGCTCTGTGACTTATGATCATCTGTTCCTGACCACGGGCTCGCGCGTCAGGACGCTCCCTTTCTCGCAGGAAGGCGAGGGGCCAAAGCGCGTCCATGTGCTGCGCGACCTAGACGATGCGAAGGACCTGCGTACCGCCATGGAGCAGTCCAAGCGGCTTGCCGTCATCGGCGGCGGCTGGATCGGGCTGGAAGTCGCGGCGACGGCGCGGCAAATGGGTCTCGACGTCGTCGTCCTGGAAGCAGCGCCGCGGCTGTGCGGCCGCTCTCTGCCGTCCGAAATCTCCGACTATCTCGCGCAGCTGCATCGCGGTCATGGCATCGACGTGCGTACCGGCGCCGCGGTGGAGAAGGTAACGGCATCACCACAGTCGGTTCAGGTCGACGTCGCGGGAGAGCCGCTCATCTTCGACCATGTCGTCATCGGCATCGGCATCGTCCCGGAAACGGATCTTGCCGCGTCAGCGGGCCTGGCGGTCGACAACGGCATATTGGTCGATGAATGCGGCCGCACGCTCGACCCGCATATCTCTGCCGCGGGCGACGTCACCAGCCATCCCAATGCCTTCATGGGCGGCCACGTCAGGATGGAATCCTGGGCCAATGCGCAGAATCAGGCGATCGTCGCGGCGAAGGCGGCCATCGGGGCGGAAGCGACCCACGCCGATATCCCCTGGGTCTGGTCGGATCAATATGACGCCAACATCCAGATCATCGGCATGCCCGACCGCGCCGCCGCGCTGCACCTGCGCGGTGACGAGGCCGCCGGCAAATGCTGCTGGCTGGCCCTGGACGCGGCCGGCAAGGCGATCGGCGCCGTTTCCGTCAACATGCCGCGCGAGCTCCGACAGGTTCGCAAGGCGCTGGAACAGGGCGCGACCCCCGACATCGACCAATGGCGCTCCGACAAGACGCGCATCACCGAAGTCGCCCTTATACCCGGACAATAACCGGTCCTGGCCTGGTTTCCAGTCAGACGGCATCATCTGACGACTGAGAAATCGCGCCATGGTTTGTTCTGCGCGCGAAGATGGTGGCATTGCCCAGGTGGCGGCCAAGCGTCATGAAGGCAATAGCGACGCGTGACCGTCGCTTGGGCAAAGCTTGGCACGGGGATCCCGATAGCGGTCGTCAAGGACATCGAACGGACTGGAGAGGGGTCACCGCCAATGAAGACACCGGACTTTACGCCGTCAGCCTATGGGCACAGCGCACCTGCCCATGGCATCACGAACCGGATCTTCTATTTTCTGGTCCTCGCCCTCACAGTTTGCCTTGGCTTCACCACCGTCGGATCGTTCAGCACGGTGCAGGAAGCGGCCAAGGCTGAGCTGCACCTCAGCGACTATCAGCTGGGCCTTGTGCAGGGGCTCGCTCCCGCCGTCCCGCTGCTGCTGCTGTCGATCCCGATCGGCCTCGCGACCGACCGGCGGCGGCGCGTTACGCTGCTTCTTTTCCTGGCAGTGGCCTGCGTCATCGGCACGTTCCTTACCGGAGTAGCGAACGGCTTTGCCGCCCTGTTCGTCGCCCGAATGCTCACGGCGATCGGCATGACCGGCGCCCTCACCGTTACCAGTTCGCTCAGCGCGGACATGTGCCGCCCGGTCGAACGAGGACGCGCGTCGCTCCTGATCCAGTTCGGCAAGACCTTGGGACAGGGCGCCGCCTTCTTCCTCGTGGGTGCATTGTTCGTGATGTTCAGTGGCTATGTCGCGTCGGCGGGCATCGGGGGATTGTCGCCCTGGCGCGCCACGCATCTGGCGCTGGCCGCGCTCGGCTGCGCGATCATCGTGCCGGTCCTGTTTCTACGCGAGCCGGAACGGCACGAGAGCATGGGCCGCAACAGAAGCCGCAGGGCGCTCCTTGCCGACCTCGCATCCCGCAAGACCTTCCTCCTACCCCTCTTCGTCGGGGAGCTTGGCATCATCATGGTGGACATGGCCGCGAGCATCTGGGCTGCCCCGGTACTGTCGCGCCGTTTCGGGCTTCAGCCAGGCGATTTCGCCGGGTGGATGGGGCTGTTGTTCTTCGCGTCGGGCGCGCTCGGGACGATCCTGGGCGGGCTAGCCGTGGACATGGGCCTGAAAAAGGCCTGGGGCGGGCGCGGCGTGCTTGGCGGCGCCGTGATCGCCGCGGCGATCGGCGTGCCGGCGGCCTTATTCCCCATCGCGCCAAGTCCGTTCGCCTTCGCCGTCGCGCTTGCCGTGCTCATGCTCAGCGGTGCCGTCGCCGGTGTCGTGATGGCCGCATCCTTCATCCTGTTCCTTCCCAACGAACTCCGGGGCCTTTGCACCGGTGCTTTCATGTCTTTCGCCGGGCTGATCGCCTTCGGCGTCACGCCCACCCTGGTCGTCTTCTGCAGCCAGCTGCTGGGCGGCGAATCACATCTGGATCAGGGTCTGGCGATCATCGGCACCATCGTCGGCGTAACGGGTCTTGCGGGGTTCGGGATGGCTTTCCGGAGAGCCCCCGTGCCGATCGGCGGCGAAAAATAACGGGCGGAGACTCGCCCGCCTTCCCCCGTGCTTTGACGATCTTCCGCTTCTGCCCGTCCCGGCACATAAGGGAGCGGGCGAACGCGCACGCCGCCTGAACTTCCTCTCGTCGCATTACGGCGACGGGCATCGCCTGCAACAAGCCCGGCCTTGGGCCAGTCTGCCGGCCCCTGCGCCGACATATGAGCCGTCCTCATAATTAGTATGACAGGTGTCCCGTTGCAGATACGGAACCTGTCATACATGAGCCCGACAGTAGGGAAGTAATAATCTAATTATCTCCGGGGATAGTATGAAAAAAGTTCATTTATACGCAAGTTCGGCACTGTTGCTGGTCGGGTTCCAGACTCCTGGCTTCGCGCAGACCGCGCCCGCCGATACTCAGGACACAGCCGCGACATCCAGCGACGCACCCAGCGAAGATTATCTCCAGCCGATCGTCGTCACCGCACAGCGCCGGCAGGAAAGCATCCAGAAGTCGTCCATTTCGATTCAGGCGTTCGGCGGTGAACAGCTCGTCCGCAGCGGCGTGTCCGAAGCCCGCGATCTCACGACCATCGCGCCGTCGCTCACGATCGCGCAAAATGGCGCATTCACGCAGACCAACGTCCGCGGCGCCGGCGATGTCGCCACCAACGCCCTGGCGCAGCCTGCCGTGTCCTATTCCGCCGACGGCGTCGTCTATGGCCAGAGCCTGGGCGTCTCGTCCAACATGTACGACCTGGCGCGCGTCGAAATCCTCAAGGGGCCGCAAGGCACGCTCTATGGCCGCAACGCCACCGGGGGCGCGGTCAACCTCATCACCAACCGCCCCAGCCATCGCTTCGAAGGCTATCTGACAGGTGAGCTGGGCAATTATAATCTCAAGCATCTGACCGGCGCCGTGAACGTGCCGCTGTCTTCGACCCTCGCGGTCCGCACGGCGTTCAACGTGATCGACCGTGACGGCTATCTGTCGGACGGCACCGACGACGACGTGCGGCAGGCCGTGCGCGTCCAGGCGCTCTGGGAACCTTCGGACGTCTTCGACCTGCGCGTCAGCGGCGATTACGCGCATACAGGCGGCAAGGGCGGCGGCGTGGTCCTTCTCCCGCGTCGGCCGGGCACGGGCAAGTGGACGTCGGCTTCCGACCCCATAAACAACGCCGCGCTCGCTTCGGCCTCGCTGGGCCTGCACGTGCCGCTCGACACCGATTCCGACATGGACATGGACCAGTGGAACGTGTCGGCCGAAGCCAATCTCCATCTCGGCGATTTCGCGACGCTGACGGTGATCCCGGCCTACCGTTCCATCAAGATGCGGCAAACCACCTACAATTACAGCGCGCGCGCCGCTTATGATCCCCAGACTACCGACCAATATTCGCTCGAAGCGCGTCTGGGCAACGCCACCGACCAATTGAAATGGGTCGTCGGCGGTTTCTTCTACGATTCCTCGACGTCTTTCTCGCTGACCACCCAGGCGCTGGCCGACCCGGTCGTCCTGCCGGTCTTCTTCGTCACTGCCGATATCGACACGAAGAATCGCAGCTATGCCGCCTTTGGCGAAACCACCTACAGCCTGACCGACAGCCTGCGCGTCATCGGCGGCTTGCGGTACACGCGTGACGAAGTGCGGTTCGGCGGCACCCTGACCGACAATGGCGCATTTCCGGATCCGGGGTCTCCGTTCCCGCAGAACGGCAAGAAGAATTATGAATCCCTGACATGGAAAGCCGGCGTCGAATTCGACGTCGCGCTCCAGTCGATGTTCTTCGCGACCGCGTCGAAGGGTTACAAGTCGGGCGGATTCTTCTACGTCCCGGGCGGCGACGACAACAGCTTCGAGCCCGAACGTCTGCTGGCCTTCGACATGGGCATCCGCAACCGGTTCTTCGACAACAAGCTTCAGGTCAATCTGGAAGCCTATTACTACAAATATACCAACCAGCAGATCCCCAGCCCCGGCTTCACGCCCAACGGCAACATCGCCTACCCGACGCGCAACGCCGGGTCGTCGAAGCCGCGCGGCGCGGAACTGGACGTGATCTTCAAGCCGACCCAGGCGGATACGTTCAACTTCAACGTCGCTTATACCCACGCCAAATATGATGACTTCACGATCGAATATCCGGCTCCGCTGATCGACACCGTCCGCGGCAGGACCACGTGCGGCATCCCGGCGGCCCCGGTCGTGTCCAACAGCCTGCCGGTCTATCTGATCGACTGTTCGGGCAAGCCGCTCGCGCGCACCCCGAAATGGGGCGGGTCCTTCTCGTACGAACATGTCTTCCCGGTTGCGGTGGACAGCGAGATCGCCTTGAATTTCAACGGCACCTGGGCGACATCGCGCTACCTTTCCTCGGACCTCTACATTCCAGAGTCCAAGGGTGACAGCTACGTCCTGCTGAATGCCAGCGCGACGTTCAAGATCGAGGATACCGGCTTCTCGCTGACCGGCTTTGTCCGCAACATCGCGAACAAGGCCGTTTACCAGGGCGGCATCATCGACATCCTCAACGGTTTCGGAAACTTGTTCGGCGCCAACGCGCCCAGCAATTATCTCGCGACGGTGGGTTCGCCGCGCACTTATGGCGTCCGCGCGACCTATAAGTTCTAAACCATGAAGCGGAGCGGGCAGGCCTACAACACGGGCTCGCCCGCTCTTTTTTGCGGCGGTCTGTCGCCCGCCATTCGGTCGTGCGCTTGCCCGACATCTCAAATGATGAAACGGTCGTCCCGACCCATAGATTGAGAGACTGATACCAGTCCCTCTGCTCGTGGGGACATGAAGGCGTCACTAGGGCGTGAGGACGATGTCCTTCGCGCCCGCTATCGGTATCCGATCCCGATCGTCACGACTTCACCGCCATGTTGATAAGGTGACGCAACCACACATTCGCCGCGTCATTTTGAAACCGCTCGTGCCATACCTGCCAGATGGAAATCTTCGGGACCGGGATCGGCAGAGGCAGCGTCATCAGATCGGCATGCCCCTTGAACGACGCGGCGATATAATCCGGGACCGTAGCGATCAAATCGGATTCGGAAACGAGGAACGGGACGGCCAGCCCGGTCCTGATGGCGCAGACCACCCGGCGGCGCAGGCCGTGGCGCTTGAACGCCCATTCATAGGCGTCCTGATCCGGTCGATAGGGGCATATCGCGACATGGGGCAGGTCGCAGAATGTCTCGGCCGTCTCGAACGCGCTCAGATCCTCATAATAGCTTTTCGAAGCCACGCAGACCAATCGCTGCTCATAGATCGTCTGCTGGTAGAGCGATTCCGATTCCGGCTTTTGTACGCCCAGATAGACGTCGATCTCGCCGTTCGCCAACGCATCGTGCAGGCCGGCCGAACTGACAGAAACGGTCCTGATGGAGCTTGCTGGGGACTGGATCCGGATCCGACGGATGATCTTGGGAATGAAGATCAGCTCCCCCACATCGGTCGTGCTGATCGTGAAGCTATGGCGCGCCGACTCCGGATCGAAGGCTACCGCCCGGCTCAACTGGCCGCGAACGCCGTCCATCGTGCTTCGGATGAACGGTTCGATCGTCTGGATGAACGGCGTGGGCAACATCCGGTTGCCGGATCGGACGAACAGAGTGTCCTGGAAATGTTCTCTCAGGCGGCGGAGCGCATGGCTGACGGCGGATTGCGTGATATCCAGCTGCCGGGCAGCTCCCGAGACGCTCTCCTGGATGACAAGTGCTTCCAGAATGGGGATGAGATTGAGGTCCAATGGCGACTTCATGGAAGGATGCTCTACACCAAAGGGGCGACCCTATCCACTTCCAACGCCAGCCGGTTTGCGGGAGCGCCCTCATTCGGACGATCGCTATCGATGGACGAGATCCTATGCCATCGTCCGGAGGGATGCGCGGTCCGTTTTTTTGACCGGACCGCGCCGCCGTTCAATAGCTGGTGCGGGTGGGATCCACGATCATCTCCGGCGCGACCAGCCGGCCCTTGTCGACGACCGTTTCTCCGTCGAGCAGGATCGTGCAATCGTTCATCGGCAGGTCGATATGGCCCTTCGTCTTGCGCTTGGGGCCGGGCCCGGTCGAAAAGAGGAAGTTGCCCGGATAGCTGCGCAGCGAGGTGTTGATCCAGTAGCTGTTATCCTCCTCCTGCATGATGTCGTCCCAC
>DATEDR010000403.1:0-6880 GCA_035281605.1 Sphingobium sp. | reverse complement strand
CCTCCGCATGAACGGGCAGGGTGATCGTCGCCCGCTTCCCGCCATTGGAATTGATGGTCAGGACGATGTCTCCTGGGGCGACGTCGGTTAGGGGAATGTCGATGGCAATGCCGTCCGTCCCGGCGATCTGCCATTGAGCTGGTCTGCTCTGCCCGCCGGGCAGTTGAACGGATACGCCATCCACGCAGACGGGCGATCCTCCCCTCACCATCAGCCGATGGGTGCGTCCGGCCGTCAGCCCCTGCGCGGCGTCGGCTTGCCACCCGCCATCCTGCGGGAACTGGACCGCGAATTCGGGCCCATCGAATGGATCGAATCCCCAAAAGCCGTGGAGGCGGGCAGAGCCCCGGCCGGCCAAGTCCGTCGGCAGGGGACCGGCGGCAAGGACATAGCCGCCACGGTCCGCGCGGGGCACGACAGGCGCCTCCATCGTGCGTCCGGCCTCATCGGTAAAGCGCAACGCCATCCGCTGCGCGTAGCCGGTGGCATAGATGAGCGGCGCGCCTTCCACGCTGAACAGCGCGCCGGGCCGCGTGGCGCAGATCGGGGCTTCGCTACCCTTGCGGAGCGGGGGCGGCACATTCTTCTCGATGGCGGGCATCGCGGCGACCAGCACGGATTTGGGCTTGCGAAAAGAGGGCGCGCTGTTCAGCAGCAGCGACATAGTCGCGCCCCTGTGCACTGAAAGCGCCGGCAGATAGCTGAATTCCGGATTGTTGAACGCGCCGAAGATGCGGGCAAGATCGCGCACGACGCCGATATAGGGACTGTAGAAGCCATATCCTCCTTCCCGCGTCGCGCTCAGTTGCATGGCAAGATCGGTCGGCGCGCCCGTGATCGTTTCGGTGAGAGAATTGCTGTGAATGTCGCCCAGGACCAGGCTGTCGCGGTCCTGCACCAGGCAGGCGGCCTGAAATTCCACCACCTTGGCCAGGCAGTCCGGGTTCAGCTTGACCGCCAGGCTGGACGACAGGTTGGGCGCGACCGTCCGCAGATATTCCGGATGGCTGTTTTCCTGCGACCGGATGCCGGCGACGAACGCGTCCAGGCGGGCCCGATCCAGCGACGCCTTGTTGATGTCCTGCGTCACCCGAACGAATTCGCCGGGCCGCCCCCGCACCGCGTCGGAAATGGTGCTCAGGTCGCCGCCGGTGTCGGGCACCATGAACAGCACGAGCTGGCGCGCATGTTGCGGCACCGTCAGCTTCAAGGCCCGCTTCTTCTCCTTCTGCGCCCATGTTTCGGCGGTGGCGATCCATTGTTTGGGGGGCGGATTGGTGACGCCGCGCAGGAATGCGGAAATCAGGCGATAGCGGACCGACTGGTCGGCAGGCAGATTGGCTTCGATCCGGACGACGTCCCCGGTCGCCAGCGCCGGCACCTGCGCGATCGGCAGGGTGCGTCCTGCACGCGTGACGCTGACCGACAAATCCGGGCCGGCGAGATCGAACGGGCTTGGCTCGGCCGCGCGCGCGCCGTGCAGGGACAGGCATGCCGACAGCGCGGCCAGGACGCAGCGGGCAGGGGGAAAGAACTGATTTCTCATGCGCGCCATGGTGCGTGCTGAAATGCGCCCGTCAAGGCGGCGAGCGTGATTTTCCGACACTCCGCGCGAACGACGGGCTGGCTATCCCTCAGGGCTTTCGCCAGCCTTTTCCATCATCTCCATGAAATCGCGGGCCGCGTCCCGATCGGCCGGGTTCTCGAACGCGTCGAGATCGGGCGCCGCGCCCAGCAGGAACAGCAGCGACCAGAGCGCGAAGCGGCGGCCGCGATCGCTTTCCAGCCCGAAATCGACGCGCATCCGTTCGATCCCGGCCTCCAGGGCCGCAGGCGGGATCGCGTCGAGGTCGGCCGACCCGAAATATCTGTGCAGCTGGTCGTCAAAATTCATTCGGGCCTCCTCATGCGCTCCGGCGCGGATAACGCGACTGGTCTTTTAGCGGTAGGAAATATGTCGGCCGATGCGCGTCACGCGTTGGAGCGGCCAGTCGGGCGCCACATGGGCGGCGGGGAAATAGAGCGCGTCGCCTGCCATCGAGATGATCACCATGCCCTTCGCGATGGCGCTGGCGACGCGGATCCGATCGATGCTCATCGAAACCCTGATCGCTCTGGCGGGACGGCGACGGACCCGTCCGCATTACCCGAAATCGCCATTGTCCAGTGGACCCCCAGATGACACAATCGACGGGGATATATGGCGGAGGGTGGATTTCATTGGCTTGCGCCGCAAGGGCGCCCGACCGGCCTGTTCGGTCGGTGGCCCAGATGGCTGCCCGTCAATCCCAATCCTGAGCGCCTCATTTCGGCGAGCCGGCTGATCGCCACGATCTTTGCGGCGCTGGCAATCTATCTGGACCCCACGCGGCCATCAGGATTCCTGCGCGAGGCGCATGTCGTGCTGGGCGGCTATCTCGCTTTTTCCCTGTGGCTGACCGTGGCCGCGCCGCGATGGCCGCTGCGGAGCCCGGCGCATCTCATTTCCCATGGGGTGGACGTACTCGCCATGGTCCTGCTGGTCTATTTCACGGACGAGCTGACCAGCCCCTTCTTCCCCTTCCTGCCCTTCATCCTGATGGCGACGACCATGCGCTGGGGGATAAGGGGCGCGGTGCTTGGCGCGCTGGTCATGGAAGTCATGTTGATCGGCGTGGGCTGGAACGATCTGTGGGACGGGGATGCCGAACTGAACCTGCTGATCATGCGATCGGCCTATTTCATGATCGCGGCCGCCATGCTGGGTTATTTCAGCGCCAGCCTGGCGCGCAGCAGCCACCGCTTCGCCCAGTTGGCGGCCTGGTCCTTCGCCCCCGCCACCGCGGACAAGAGGGCGTGGCTGCGTGACATGCTGGACCACGCCGCCGGGCTTTTGGGTTCGGACTGGGTCGTGCTGCTGTGGCGCGATCACAAGGGTGGTAGCGGCACGCTGGCGCTGCGCGGGCCCGACGGGCTGCATTTGAGCGAGATAGGCGATCCCGCTTTCTGGCGCGCGCGGTCGGCCAGCCTTTCGCAGGATGAGCTTTCGCGCAGGACTGCAGTTGCCGAATTGCAGGCGATTGCCGCCGCCGCCGGATGGCCGCAGTTGTCCGACGTGGCGGGCGAGGTCAGGTCCGCGCCTTTCGCCGGGAGCAGCATAGGGCGGCTGTTCGTGCTGGACCGGCGCGAACGGCAGGAGGATGTGCAGCCGCTGACGCAGATCACTGCGGTTCGCATCGGCCATGAACTGGAACGGCTGGCCCTGGTCCGGGCCATAGCCGACAATGCGCGCGATCAGGAACGGGTCCGGCTGGCCCGCGACCTGCACGACAGCGTCCTTCAGGAACTGACCGCCGCCTCCTTCAAACTCAAGACGGCGGGATCGGCCATGCCGGAAAGCGCGCGGGAACCGCTCAACAGCGTCGTCCGCATCATGAGCGAACAGCAACGCAAAATCAGGCTGTTCGTGGAAAACAGCCGAACGTTGGAAGCGATGCCGCCGCCGATGCTGTCATCCTGCCTGGCGCAGAGCGTCAACGAATTGTGCGACCAGTGGGGCTGCGAGATCGCCCTGTCGATCGATCCGCCCGATATCGAGGCGCCCAGCACCATATCCCGGGACATCACGCAGCTGCTGTGCGAGGCCACCGCCAACGCTGTTCGGCATGGCGGCGCGACGCGCCTGTCGGTGGAACTGGAGCGGCAGGAAAAGGGGCTGCGCATGGTCATAGCCGACAATGGGTGCGGAATGACCGTCTCCGACGATCAGGCGCCGCACCGGCCCCGTTCGTTGCACGAGCGCATCCGCGACATGGACGGCAGCCTGTCGATCACTCGCTATGCGCCGGGTCTTGCCATGACGATCGAGGTTCCCCTTCCATGAAGCGCCATTCTGTTTTTCTGGTCGACGATCATCCGGTGGTGTTGCGGGGACTTGCCGATCTGGTCGGCATGGAGCCGGATTTTGAGGTCATCGGCAGCACGACGGACGGCGCCAGCGCCTTTTCCGCCATCGACAGGCTGAAACCCGATATCGCGTTGCTGGACATCAACATGCCCGACGTCAGTGGGCTGGCCGTGCTGCGGCGCCTGCGCAATGCCGATCTGCCGGTGCGGCCGGTGTTCCTGACCGCCATGTTGACGCCGGCGCAAGTGTCCGAAGCCCTTGCCAACGGCGTATGGGGCATATTGCTGAAGGAAGCCGCGCCCGACACGCTGATGGAATGCCTGCGGAGCGTGGCGAAAGGCCGGCGATGGCTGACCGACGAGATTGCGCGGACCGCCGATCCGTTGTGGGGCGAGGATGTCGCACCGGGTCTGTCGACCCTGACGCCCAGGGAAATGGAGATCGCCGATCATGCGTGCCGTGGTCTTTCCAACAAGCTGATCGCGCGGGAGCTGGGTGCGAGTGAAGGCACCGTGAAGATCCATCTCCACAATATTTTCCAGAAGCTGCGCATCACCAATCGGACCGCGCTGGCAGCGATCTATTTCGAGGGGGCAGGGGAGGTAAATGGAGACGCTCCGAAGAGGTAAGGCCTGTGCTCGTCGGATGTATATAATTCCATGGATTCCGCTGCTGTTCGCGGCCCCATAAAACTTCGTCTGTCTACAGGCAAAGAGGGAGCGGCCCATCATGGCGACTCGGTTGAGGCAGGAATTTTCGGCTGCTCCGGATGTGCGTCCTGACATATTGACGCTGAACCAGGCGCTGGAACTGAAGCCCGTCGAGGCCAATCGGCTCTATGCCAACCATCTCAATCGCCATCTGCTTCAAATTTATGCGGTGCTTGGGCTCGATGATCTGGACGTCCGGGCGGCCGAGGGCACGGTCCTGCATCTTGCGGACGGGCGGCGGGTGCTGGACTTTTCGACCGGCATGGGCGCCGCGGGGTTGGGGCACAACCATCCGCGCGTCGTCGCAGCCGAGCGGCTTTGCCATGATCGCCAGGTGCTGGACATCATCAAGCTTGCTCCGCACAAATTGCAGGCGGCGCTAGCCTATAATCTGGCGCAGATCCTGCCCGACCCGCTCGACACCAGCTTTTTCGCGACGTCCGGCGCCGAGGCGAACGAGGCGGCGATGAAGTTGGCCGAACGCATCCAGACGCCCAAGGGCAAGAGCAAGTTCCTGTGCATGCGCGGCGCGTTCCACGGCAAGACGCATGGCGCGCTGGCGCTCACGACAGCGACGCAGGTCCATACCGGGTTTCTGCTGGGGGTGCCCAAGGAGAATGTGATCTACGCGCCCTATGGTGACATAGAGGCGCTGCGCCACGCGATCGCCGACGAGACGGGAGCGAAGGGCAACAGCATCATCGCCGCCATCATCGAACCGATCCGGGGCACGGCCTGCGAAGTGCCGCCGCCCCATTATCTGGAGCAATTCGCCGCCCTTTGCCGGGAGAATGACATCCTGTCGATCTTCGACGAGGTGAAGGTGGGTTGCGGGCGCACGGGACGGTTCTGCGCCTTCATGCATGAAGATGTCGTGCCCGACATCGTCACTCTCGCCAAGACTTTGGGGGGTGGCAAACGGGCGATTGGCGCTATGGTGACGTCGAAGGCCCTGTTCGATCGCGCCTATGGCAATCGCAACGATTGCAACCTGCACAGTTCCACTTTCAGCGGTATCGGCGAAACCTGCGCGGTCGCCATCGAAACGCTGAATACGCTGTACGAGGATGGGTTGATCGACAACGTGCGGCAGACGGGCGATTATCTGGAAGCCCGGCTGGAATCCTTGCGGATCAAATATCCGCGTACCTTGCTGGAAGTGCGCGGCCGAGGACTGTTTCGCGCGATCCGGCTCAATTTCCGCGAGGATCTGGCCGCGAAGCTGGTCGACGTGTCGAGCAATCCGCTGTTCCTGACCTATCAGACCGTGCTGATTGGCGCCCTCGCGCGGCAGCTGTTTGAAAAGCATAATGTCATGGTGCATTTCCAGCCAGGCGCGCGCGACATGCTGCATTTCATGCCGCCCTTCACGGTGACGCGCGCCGAAATCGACCAGCTGATCGCTGGGCTGGACGATATTTTCGCTCGCGGCATCGCCGAGTCCGCTCTCCGCTTCGTCGCGGCCAATGTGAAGCGCGTCCTCGCCGGCCAGCGGGCGAAGGACTGATGTACCAGTTCCGCTCATCCGAGGAGCTTGCGGAGGCGCGGTCCCGGCCTTCGCTCGACCGCAGCTATGCGATCGGCCTGCCGGTGCTGGCGGTGATATTGTTCGTCCTGTCCACCCATCATGGCATCGGCATCTGGCCGGACAGCACGCGATACATGAACCTGTCGCCCCAGCCATGGGACGCGCCGCTCTATCCCGCGTTGCTGCAACTGGTGGCGGCCACCGGCATAGATATCGCGACGGCGGCCTGGGGCATCGGCTTCGTCCTGACCGCGCTCAACAGCTTTCTGACCTGGCATGTCCTGCGGGTGGCGGGGGGGCGGAGCCATGTCGCGGCGCTGGGAACCCTGCTGATCGTCATCGCGCCGCAAAGCGTCAGCTTCTACGGCCTTGCCATGTCGGAACCGCTGTTCCTGACGGCAATCTTGGCGAGCCAGATCGCGTTCCTGCGCTACACGCAAACGGACGATGCGCGCTGGCTGTTTGCCGTCGGCATCGGGGTGGGACTTGCGTCGCTGGCGCGCTTCACAGGTCCGGCGCTGGGCGCGGCCTTTGCCCTGTTCCTGCTGATCGATCCGCGCCTCGTGATAGCTGGGCGGGTGGCCAACGTCGGGCGGATCCTCCTCCCTTCAGCGCTGCTGTTTCTCGGCTGGGCGGGGCTGAGCGAGGAAATCAGCGGCCGTTCGACCGGCCGGCCGCTCGAATGGTTGGGCAACATGACGACCGCGGACTGGTGGTCGAGTTTCGAGGCGCTGACGGCCTGGATCGTGCCTGACA
>DATEDR010000402.1:0-3199 GCA_035281605.1 Sphingobium sp. | reverse complement strand
GGCGACAGCACGGTGCTGAGCCTGTTCAACACCGCGCAGCCCGATGAGCAGACGGTGTTGCAGGCCGGGCATAGCATGGCGCTGGGCAGCGACGGGCTGCGGCTGTCGGGCGACTTCACCTATGCGTGGAGCAAGCCGGACATTCCCGGGCTGGAGCTGTCGTCGGAAACGCTGATCGCGAGCGCCGCGCTGTCCTACCCGCTGGTGCGGCGGCAGATGCATACGCTGCTGGCGAGCGGCGGGCTGGACGTGGTGAACCAGGATCTGCGCTTCGGATCGGGCGCGGGACGCGTGCCGCTGAGCCGCGACCGGCTGCGGGTGATCTTCCTTCGGCTGGAGGGGGAAATGATCGATAGCGCGAGCCTGGCGAGCACCAGCGGATATTCGGCGGTGGAACCCAGGTGGCGGCTTGGCGGCGCGGTGGAGATGCGGCATGGGCTGGCGGCGCTGGGAGCGAGCAGGCCGTGCGGCAACTGCGCGGTCACGACCAGTCCGGCCGACGGCGATCCGTCCGCCTTCGTCCTGAGGATGGCCGCGCAGGCGGAATATCGGCCCATCCCGGCGCTGACCTTCGCGCTGGCGCCACGGGCGCAGTACAGCCCCGACACGCTGCTCGCCTATGAGCAGATGAGCGCGGGCAATTATACGGTCGGGCGCGGATATGATCCGGGGGCTATGACCGGCGACAGCGGCGTCGGGGTGGCGGCGGAGCTGCGTTATGGCAGCATCACGCCGCGCGCGCCGGGGGGTTGGGCATTGCAGCCCTTCCTGTTCTTCGACGCGGCCTGGGTCTGGCATGAAAGCGTCGCTTTCGCGGGGCTCGATCCGCAGCGGCTCTATTCGGCCGGTGGCGGGCTGTGCGCGACATGGGACAATCATGCCCGCATCGACCTGACGCTGGCGACGCCGCTGCGCAAGGCGGGTTTCCAGACCGAACGGGGCGACACGCGCCTGCTGTTTTCGATCACCACGCAGATCCTGCCGTGGAGGCGGTAATGACGATGAAGAAGCGCAGTGGATTTTCGCCCCTGACCCTGTTGGGTCGCGCCAGCGCGCTTGCGCTCGCGGTTGGCTGCGGGGCCGGCCTGGCGCAGGTGCAGAAGGCGATCCAGGGGACGCCGACGGTCGTTTCGGGCGATGCCTTCATTTCTCAAGGGACGGCGAGCGGGACCATCGACACAGTGTCGCTGAACTCGTCGCAGGCGGTGATCGACTGGACGCCCGACGATACGAGCGGGACGGGTGCGATCGACTTCCTGTCGGCAGGCAAGACGGTCCGCTTTTCGGGATTCAGCAATTTCACGGTATTGAACCGCGTTCTGCCGGCCGATATTTCCCGCGCGATCGGACTGAACGGCACGGTGGAAAGCCTGGTCGGCGGATCGACCGGTGGCAGCGTGTGGTTCTATGCGCCGGGCGGCATCATTGCGGGCGTGAACAGCGTCTTCAGTGTCGGGTCGCTGCTGCTGACCAGCAACGATATCGACACGACCGGCGGGCTGTTCGACCCGGTCAGCAACGCGATCCGTTTCCGCGGGGCGAGCAATGTCCTCTCCTCCGTCGAGGTGCGGTCGGGCGCGCAGATCAATGCGCTGTCGGCGGGAAGCTATGTCGCGCTGGTCGCGCCGCGCGTGGTGCAGGGCGGAACCGTCACGGTGAATGGCACCGCCGCCTATGTCGGCGCGGAGCAGGCGGATATCACCATCAGTGGCGGCCTGTTCGACATCAACATCCTTGCGGGCACGACCGATGCGAACGGCGTGGTGCATAGCGGCACGACCGCGCGCGTGGATACGACCACCAGCAGCGATGCGCAGCGCGTCTATATGGTCGCGGTGCCGAAGAATAATGCGCTGACCATGCTGTTGTCGGGCAATATCGGCTATCATGCGGCGGACGCGGTGGTGCAGGACGGCAGCGCCGTGATCCTGTCGGCCGGGCATGACGTGTTCGGAAACTTCATCGGCGCGCCCGAGGCGACCGCGACAGCGCCAAGCAGCATCAGCATCGGCGCCAGCACATGGCAGCCCAATGTAACGGGCGCTGCGACCGGCGCCATCACCCTGCGCGCCAATGCGGGCGAGGCGATCACGGCCGGGGGCGATGTCAATCTGACCGCGGGCGGCGGAGCTACGGGCGGCCGGATCGACCTGCTGACCTTCGGCGGCAGTGGATCGGCGGCCACCAATGGCCGGATCGCGGTGACGGGCGCGCTCAACCTGGACGCGAGCGGTGAGCTTTTCTCGGGCCAGACGCAGCCGCCGGCGATCGGGGAAAATGCCAGGGGGGGCGAGATCAACCTGATCGCTGCGGGCGGGTCCATCAGCGCGGCCTCGCTCGATGCCCGGGCGAACGCGACCAGCGGCGCCGGATCCAGCCGATCGGGTGACGCGGTCGGCGGGCGGATCAATCTGACGGCAGGCACCGCCGCCGGCCCGAGCGGGACCGAGGCGGGATCGCTGAGCTTTGGCAGCGTGGCGCTGAAGGCTTCGGCGCAGACCGGTTTCGGCTATTATTTCTCCTCGACAGTCGATGGCGGCAACGCGCTGGGCGGCACGATCGACATAGCGGCGGCGGGCGGCAGCTTCAGCGCCAGCGACCTTTTCGCCGACGTCGGCGGGGAAGGCGGAAGCGCCATGAATATTGCCGGCACCGGGACGGGCGGCAATATTATTCTGTCCGCCAGCAGCGCGGGCGGGCTGCGCGGCAGTTTCGCATTGACCAACTGCAGCTTCCGGTGCGGCGTCTATGCAACGGGCCAAGGCGGTGAAGGCACCGATGGAGCGACCGGGACGGGCGGGTCCATCCTGCTCCAGGCGACCGACGCTGACTTCACGGTAACCGGCGACCTTAACCTCAGCGCGCAGGGCACCGGCGGCGGCACATCCTATTATGACGGCGTTGCCGGGCGCGGCGGGGACGGGGTCGGCGGCACGGTGACCGTCGAAAGCCGGGCGGGCGTGGCCGGCAGCGCGGTTATGCGCTTCGACGGGCTCTATCTTTCCGCCGACGGCGTTGCGGGCAATTCGATCGACGGCATTTCGTTCAACGATGGCAATGCCGGCAACGGGACGGGCGGCACGATCAGCCTGCTGGTCGCGGGCGGCGACCTGACCGCCGGGCTGGTGGACGCCAATGCCGGGGGGCGCGGTGGTGCCGCCGGCGTGAACTGCCCGACCTGCGACGGGGGCGGGACGAC
>DATEDR010000401.1:0-14447 GCA_035281605.1 Sphingobium sp. | reverse complement strand
ACGGCCGAGGAAGACGGGCTGCTGGGGTCGCAATATCTGGCGAAGAATCCTGTTCTGCCGGCAGGCGGCAGGCTGGTCGGGGTGGTCAATCTCGACATGCCCGTCCTGACCTACGACTTCCAGGACATCGTGGCGTTCGGCGCCGACCATTCGACGTTGGGACCGATCGTCGCCGGCGCGGCGAAGCAGGTGGGCGTCAGGCTCTCCCCCGATCCGCTTCCCGAGGAAGGGCTGTTCACGCGATCCGACCATTATCGCTTCGTCGAGGAAGGCGTGCCATCGGTCTTCCTGGTGACGGGCCTTGCAGGACGAGGGAAAGAGGCGTTTGGACGGTTCCTCAAGACCGACTATCACCAGCCGTCCGACGAGATAAGCCAGCCATTCAACTGGTCGGCAGCAGCGAAGTTTGCCCGTGTGAACTACGCCGTAGCCCGAGCCATAGCCGACGCGACGGAGGCACCTCATTGGTATGCCGGGGATTTTTTCGGCGAGGCATTTGGCCCGCAATCGGCACGGGCAAAAAAATCGCAATAATGGAGCGCGGCCCTTGTGTTGCTTTTGAGCAACACTACATCGCTGACGTTATCGACCGCGAGAGGATGGCATGAACCTCGAAAAATTCACTGACCGCGCCAAGGGCTTCCTGCAATCGGCGCAGACCGTCGCGATCCGGATGAGCCATCAGCGCATCGGCCCGGAGCATCTGTTGAAGGCGCTGCTGGAGGACAGCCAGGGCATGGCGGCCGGCCTGATCAAGGCGGCCGGCGGCGATCCCGCCACCGCCGTGCGGGAGACGGATGCGGCATTGGCGAAGGTTCCGGCAGTCTCGGGAAGCGGCGCGCAGGCGACGCCGGGGCTCGACAATGACGCCGTGCGCGTCCTTGATTCGGCAGAACAGGTGGCGACGAAGGCAGGCGACAGCTTCGTCACGGTCGAGAGGCTGCTGTTGGCGTTGACGCTTGCCACGACTACGGCGGCGGGCAAGGCGCTCAGCGCGGCGGGCGTTAAGGCGGAGGGACTGAACGCGGCCATCAACGCCTTGCGCGGCGGTCGCAGCGCCGACACGGCGGGCGCCGAGGATCGTTATGACGCGCTCAAGAAATTCGCCCGCGACCTGACCGACGCCGCGCGGGCGGGCAAGCTGGACCCGGTGATCGGGCGCGACGAGGAAATCCGGCGCACGATCCAGATCCTTGCGCGCAGGACCAAGAACAACCCCGTCCTCATCGGCGATCCCGGCGTCGGCAAGACCGCGATCGCGGAGGGCCTTGCGCTGCGCATCGCCAATGGCGACGTGCCCGACACGCTGAAGGACCGGACGCTGATGGCGCTCGACATGGGGTCGCTGATCGCGGGCGCGAAGTATCGCGGCGAGTTCGAGGAACGTTTGAAAGGCGTGCTGGACGAGGTGAAGGCGGGCGAAGGCCAGATTGTCCTCTTCATCGACGAGATGCACACGCTGATCGGCGCGGGCAAGTCCGAAGGCGCGATGGACGCAGGCAATCTGCTGAAACCCGCTCTGGCGCGCGGCGAGTTGCACTGCATCGGCGCGACGACGCTCGATGAATATCGCAAATATGTCGAGAAGGACCCCGCGCTCCAGCGGCGCTTCCAGCCGGTGTTCGTTGGCGAGCCGACGGTGGAGGACACCATCTCCATCCTACGCGGCCTGAAGGAAAAATATGAACTGCACCATGGCGTGCGGATCACCGATGGCGCGATCGTCAGCGCGGCGACGCTCGGCAACCGCTACATCACCGACCGCTTCCTGCCCGACAAGGCAATCGACCTGATGGACGAAGCCGCCAGCCGCCTGCGCATGGAGGTGGAGAGCAAGCCCGAGGAGATCGAGACGCTGGACCGGCGGATCATTCAGCTGAAGATCGAGCGGGAAGCACTCAAGAAGGAAACGGACAAGGCATCGGCGGATCGTCTCGCGGCACTGGAGACCGAGCTTGCCAATCTGGAGCAGCAATCGGCCGAGCTGACCGGGCGCTGGCAGGCGGAAAAGGACAAGATCGCCGGCGAGGCCCGGATCAAGGAGCAGCTGGACGCCGCCAGGCTGGAACTGGAGAAGGCGCAGCGCGCGGGTGACCTGGGCCGCGCCGGCGAACTGTCCTACGGCACCATTCCGCAGCTGGAAAAGCAGCTTGCCGAGGTGGAGAGCGCATCCGAAGACGCCATGCTGCGCGAGGAGGTGACGGCTGAAGATATTGCTGGCGTCGTTTCCCGCTGGACCGGCATTCCCGTCGACAAGATGATGGAAGGCGAGCGCGAGAAGCTGCTCGCGATGGAAGAGGAACTGGGCCGCCGCGTCATCGGACAGGCGGATGCGGTGAAGGCGGTGTCGACCGCGGTGCGCCGCTCACGGGCGGGATTGCAGGACCCGAACCGGCCCTTGGGCAGCTTCCTGTTCCTGGGGCCGACGGGCGTGGGCAAGACCGAACTGACGAAGGCGCTGGCAGGATTCCTGTTCGACGACGACAGCGCGATGGTCCGCATCGACATGAGCGAGTTCATGGAGAAGCATTCGGTCGCGCGGCTGATCGGCGCGCCTCCGGGCTATGTCGGCTATGAGGAAGGCGGCGTGCTGACCGAGGCGGTGCGCAGGCGGCCCTATCAGGTCGTGCTGTTCGACGAGGTCGAAAAGGCGCATGGCGACGTCTTCAACGTGCTGCTGCAGGTGCTGGACGATGGCCGCCTGACCGATGGGCAGGGGCGAACGGTCGACTTCACCAACACGATCATCGTGCTGACATCGAACCTGGGCAGCCAGTTCATAGCCGGCCTTGCCGATGGCGAGCCGGTGGAGAAGGTCGAGGATCAGGTAATGGACATCGTCCGCGGCCATTTCCGGCCGGAGTTCCTCAATCGCCTGGACGAGGTCATCCTGTTCCATCGGCTGGGCGCCGAGCATATGGGGCCGATCGTCGATATCCAGGTCGGGCGGGTGCAAAAGCTGCTGAAGGACCGCAAGGTGGTGCTGGACCTGACCGACGGCGCGCGCGCCTGGCTGGGACGGGTTGGCTATGATCCGGTCTATGGCGCGCGGCCCCTGAAGCGCGCGGTGCAGCGCTATCTGCAGGATCCGCTGGCGGATTTGATCCTGCGTGGCGAGGTGCCCGATGGATCGAAGGTGCACGTGGATGAAGGCGATGGCGCTTTGCAGTTGAGTGTGGGGTGAGCCAGGCATCCTCCGCCGGCGAGTGGAGAGGATTTTGGACCTAAAAAAGGGGGCGCCGGTGACGACGCCCCCTCCCCTTTGGGAGCCGATGGCAGGGGTCAGAAGTTCGCCTTCACGCCCAGTCGGTAAGCGCGGCCATAGATGCCCGTGCCCCCCTGGACGGGGTTGTAGTTGTTCGCGCCATAGGTGACCGGATCGATTGGCGGCAGGTCGTCAAAGACATTCATCACGTTCAGATAGACCGTGAACTTGTCGTTGAGCTTGTAGCTGGTGGTGAGGTCGACGGTGATATAGTCGTCGACGTCGCAGTCCACGAACTGGGGCGAGAGCAACCCGCAACCGCCCGATGCGCCGGGGCCTTCCACATCTTCGGCCGACAGATTGTAGCCGCCGAAGAATTCCGCCGTGGCGGAGACCGTGAACTTGCCCCATTCCAGCGTATTGGTCCAGCTGCCATGCCATTCGGGCGTGCCCGAACCGGCCGTCAGGCTGAAGTTCCCGAGCGTGCCTTCATAGCTTTCGCGGCTGCCGTCTGCGAAGGTCGTGTCGAGATTGATGATGTAGGTCGCTTCGAGCGAACTGGTCAAACGGACATCGCCAAAGTCGAACCGGCCAGTCGCGGCGAAATCCAAGCCTTCGGACCGGATGGTCGTGGCATTGATGAGTGGCGCCTGGACATAGGCGACGCGCGGAAGGGCGCCGGGATTTTGCGGATCGGGCGAGTCCTGGATGATGTTGTAGCCCGCCGGGATCGCCTGGCCCGAATAATAGGCCGCCAATGCCGGTGCGAACGGCGCCGGGATAATCGCGCCCTTCTTCTTGATGTTGTAATAATCGAGGCTGAGACGGATGTTGCGCATCGGTTCAAAGATGACGCCCGCCGTCCAGCTGGTCGACTTTTCCGGCTTCAGGTCGGGGCTGGCAAGTTGGGTCTGACCATAGCTGCTGGAGCTGAGATAGGTCGGGCAACTGGTGAAGGTCGCCCTGGTGCAGCCAAATTGCGCCAGATAGGATTCGGGGAAGGTCGATGCGGTATTGTTGACAAAGCCCGTCGTCGGCAATGCATTCGCTTCGGCGAAGCTGGGGATGCGGAAGCCGCGCGACCAGGTGCCGCGCAGCGTCAGCGCATCGATCGGCTTGTAGCGGAAGCCCACCTTGGGCGAGAAGGCGTCCTGGCCGCTATTGTAGTTATCGTAACGGCCCGACGCGTTGACTTCGAACCCGTCAAAGGCCGGGACATTGACTTCGACGAAAGCTGAACGGACGACGCGCTCGCCCTTGGTGCCGAAGGCGTTGAGGACGAAATAGCGCTCCGTGGGCCCCGCAAAGTCGGCATTGGCGCTGGGAGCGTCTATCGCTTCCAGACGGATTTGCCCGCCGAAACCGAGCTGCACTGGCCCCGCCGGCAGTTCGAAGACGGTGCCGTTGAAGCTCAACTGCGCCGCATATAGTTCGGAGCTCGACTTGGTGATGTTGTCCGGCGACAGATAGTCGAGCGTCGCCTGGCTGTTGCTGAGCGGATTGACGAAATTATAGCTGCCGTCGGCAACCACGTTGAGCAGTCGCTGGATATAGACATAGCCCGACGAGGTGCGGGTAAGGTCGGTGCGCATGCCGACGATGTCGGCGGCGAAGTTCCAATTGTCGGTAATCGGACCGGCGATCGAGAAGGCGCCGCGATAGGTGCGGCTGAGCGTCTCATTATATTCCAGCAGGTTGGGAATCCGACCGAGGATGCGCGCCTGCAGACCCTGCGCTGCGAAGGGGTTGTTGGGATTGAGCGTCCCGTTGGTGGCATCGCAGGTCGCCTGCGGCACACCGTTGACCAGCGGGCAGACATAGACCGGCAGCGCCAGGGCGAAGGAACCAGGCGCGTTGGGCCGACCGCTATTATAGGTGCTGAAGCGCGGGAAGGCGATGCCGGCGGGGCCGTTGGCGCGGATCGTCGCCGGTTCGCCGGTATAGCTGACCTTGCTTTGCAAATAGTTGGCGGTGAACGACGCCTCGATATCGTCGGTGATGGCGACGGTCGCCTTCAGCGCCCCGCCGAAACGTTCGATGCGGGGAGAAATGACGCCATATTGCCGCACCAGATCCCCCTGGCAGACGGTTGCGGGCGCCAACGCATTCTGGTCCGGGTCGGCCAGTTCGGCGGGGGTCAAGTTATAGGGTGTTTCGCCGGCGATGCACCCTGCCGCTGGGTTGAGGAGCTGATAGCGACCCAGCGGATCATCGAGAGCGCTGAGCGAATCGGTGGGCGCGACGAAGAAGGTGGTGGCGAAGGAACGACGGTCACTGGAGGAAGTGGCGTCAGCCCAACCCTGATAACCCGTGCTCGAAGGATTGATCGAGCCCCCATTGGGGCCAACCTGCGGGCCACAGACGCCGTCGCGGCAAATGCCTGACTGGTCCTGCGAATTAAACGGATAAGGCCGGTCGCGGTTGTAGAGGGCGTTTTGACGATACCAGAATCCGCTGGCGTAGATATTGTAGCCGTCGCGGCCGAGGTCACCCGTGCCTACAGTCAACGTCGCGCGATAATTTTCGCCATCGCCGCGTTCGGTGATGCCCGCTTCGATGCGGCCGCCAATGCCCTTGAACTGCTTCTTGGTGATGACGTTGATGACGCCAGCGATCGCGTCCGCGCCATAGGTTGACGAGGCGCCGTCGCGCAGTACCTCGACGCGTTCGACAATGTCGTCCGGAATGGTGTTGAGGTCGACGAAATTGCGGGTCGCGTCATCCGCCAGAGGATAATAAGCGGCACGCTGGCCATCGAACAGGACCAGGGTCGAACTGGTGGTGAGGCCACGGAGAGAGACCGCCGACGCCCCGGCCGCGAACGCTCCGTTGGCCGAGAAGCTGTTGGTCAGCGCGGCGCCGTTGTTCGACGAAATCCTCTGAAGCGCCTCCTGCGTGGTCTGCAACCCGCGCTGCTCCATGGATTCGGCCGTGACGACCGAAATGGGTGAAGGCGTGTTGTTCACATCCTGTCGCAGGATCGATCCAGTGACGACGATCGTCGCCTGGGGTTCTTCGCCCGCATCCTGCGCGGCCGGGGGCTGTTCCACCTGCGCGAAGGCAGATGCGTTAAGGGTGGCAAAACCGGCGCCTGCCAATGCAAGCGCGCGCAGCGCCGCGCTTCCGCGCAGCCAGGCGGTATTTGAGCTTGTCTTCACGATCCAGTCCCTTGCTCTGGAAGGCGCGCGAGCATTTCGCGCGCCATGCCTTCGACGCATGAGAAGGATTAGAGCCCGACAGCAGCCCTTCCCATCCGTGCTAAGCGCCAATCTGCGGAGTCGTTTTACCGGTGTAAAGCAATGTCGACAGGTCCAACAAATTTGATTTTGAACTGTCGTAAATTTGCCACATATACAGCCAAACTGTTGAACGACTTTATAACAACTTTGTTACAGTGTTCCGAAAAATGGCGGAATTTTCCTGTCGCTCTGCTTTAAACGCCTGCGACAAAATTGCGTTCCCCTTCCGAAACAACGCCAGCGTTGGAGGCCATCCGCAGCAGGCGTCGGTCCACGCCTCGTTCCGGCGGTGCTTTGACAGCGCTGCGGGCAGCCGCGCGGCAGTCGCCCTTTCGGAGAGGATCGAGGAAGGCGTGGACGCGGTCGCCGGTGAGACGCCCACCGCGAGCTTTGTTTAAAGACCGCGAGCCTTGAGTTCGGCCTGCGCCGATATCTCTGCGCTGGCATAGGGTTCCTGGCGGGCGATGCTCCAGTAGCGCAAATCCTCCAGCGGGATCTTCCGGCCCGAAACCGCGCAAACGACATGGTCGCCCGCCTGCAGCACGCGAAAATTATAAGCCATATAATGCAGGCGAGCCGGTCGATCGCGGTTGGACATCAGCATGGGATCAGGCGGCCTTTTCTCGTCTGGCGCGGGGTCAGGAGAACAGATCCCGCTGCCCGCTTTCCTTCCCCTCCCGCGGCTTGCGCGGGGGATGGGATACAGCGGATATAGCTTCTGTCCGCGGCTTCTCAAGGGGGACGACGGGCTGACCGCCTTCCACCGTCGCGGCGACGGCCCCATCCTCAAAGCGCAGCGTAACGGCGCCTTCCGCGCGCGCTTGCGCCACCGACTTCACCATCCGGTCACCGGCCATCACTCGTGCAAAGCCCCGCTTTAGCGGCAGGTCAGGATTGCACGACAGGAACAGGCGGGAGAGTCGGTCAAAGGCGGTCGCCCGATCATCCAGCACGCGCTTCAGATAATCGGGACGCAGCCGCAGCCGATCAAGCCGTTCCTTCGAACGGTCCAGAAGGCGGTCGAGCAAGGGAGGGCGCAGCGCTCCGCCCACCTGGCCGAGCCGCACGCGCGCGTCCGCCACCCGATGGCGGAGAGCGCCGCCCATATTTTCGGACAACTGGTCCAGCCGCTGCCGCTGGGGCGCGAGCAGCGTGTCGGGCGTGGGCATCAAGCGCGCCTGCATGTCCAGCCGCTCGCGCGCCTGGGCGGCGCCCCGCCGAACCGCGCGCTCCATCCGCAGCCCCTGCTCCTTCAGCGTGGCGATCAGTTCGGCGCGGACCGGCACGGCCATTTCAGCCGCCGCGGTCGGCGTCGGCGCGCGCATGTCGGCGGCATAGTCGCACAGCGTCGTGTCCGTCTCATGCCCGACGGCGGAGATGATCGGAATCGAGCATTCGGCGACGGCGCGAACGACGATCTCCTCATTGAAGCTCCACAGATCCTCGATCGAGCCGCCGCCCCGCGCGACGATGACCAGATCCGGCCGGGGCAGCGGGCCGCCCGGCTGCATGGCCGAAAAACCGCGCACGGCGCGCGCGACCTGTTCGGCGGCGCCCTGCCCCTGCACCAGCACGGGCCAGAGCAGCACGTTGGTAGGGCAGCGATCCTCCAGCCGATGCAATATGTCGCGGATCACTGCGCCCGTGGGCGAGGTGACGACGCCGATGGTGCGCGGCATGAAGGGCAGGGGGCGTTTACGGTCGCGGTCGAACAGGCCCTCTCCCGCCAGCTTCTGCTTCAGTTTCTCCAGCAGCGCCATCAGCGCGCCTTCGCCGGCCAGTTCCATCCGTTCGATGACGATCTGATATTTGGAACGGCCGGGATAGGTGGTGAGCTTGCCGGTGGCGATCACCTCGACGCCGTCCTGGGGCGCGAAGGGCAGGCGCGCGGCCCCGCCCTTCCACATGACGCCGTCGATGACGGCATTGTCGTCCTTCAGGCAGAGATAGATGTGGCCCGATCCGGCGCGCTTGAAACCGGAGATTTCGCCGCGCAGGCGAACATGGCCGAAACGGTCCTCGACCGTGCGCTTCAATATGGCCGACAATTCGCTCACGCTGAGCGGCGGCGCGTTGTCCCCTGCCCGTTCCTCCGCTAACAGGCGGCCCGACGCATCGAAACCAGCTTCATATTCCGGGGACATGGGCGAAATGAACATCCTTTTGTTGGGCGGCGGTGGCCGCGAACATGCGCTGGCGTGGAAGCTGGCGCAATCGCCGAGCCTCCAGACCCTCTATGCCGCGCCGGGCAACCCCGGCATAGCCCAGCATGCGACATTGGTCGACCTCGACGCCACGGATCATCGCGCGGTGGCGGATTTCTGCCTGCGCCATTCGATCGGGCTGGTGGTGATCGGGCCGGAGGCGCCTCTGGTCACAGGCCTGGCGGACGATCTGCGGGCCAAGGGCTTTGCGGTTTTCGGGCCAAGCAAGAAGGCGGCCCAGCTGGAAGGCTCCAAAGGCTTCACCAAGGATCTGTGCAAGCGCGCGGGCATCCCGACCGCCGGTTATGAGCGCGTCCAGAGCAAGGAGGACGCGATCGCGGCGCTGGATGGCTTTGCCCTGCCCGTGGTGATCAAGGCCGACGGGCTGGCGGCGGGCAAGGGCGTGATCATCGCGGATACCCGCGATGAGGCTCTGGCAGCGCTCGACACCATGTTTTCCGGCGCGTTCGGCGCGGCGGGCGAGGAAGTGGTGCTGGAGGAATTCATGCGGGGGGAGGAAGCGAGCTTCTTCGCGCTGACGGATGGCAGCGCCATTCTGCCCTTCGGCTCCGCGCAGGACCATAAGCGGGTGGGCGACGGCGATACCGGACCCAATACCGGCGGCATGGGCGCTTACAGCCCGGCGCGGGTGCTGACGCCGGAATTGGAAGCTGAAGTGGTGGATAAAATCATTCGCCCGACCGTGGAGACGATGGCCGCGGAGGGAACGCCCTATTCGGGCGTGCTGTATGCGGGGCTGATGCTGACCGACGAGGGGCCCAAGCTGATCGAATATAATGCGCGCTTCGGCGATCCGGAATGCCAGGTGCTGATGACCCGCTTCGACGGCGACCTAGCGGCGCTGCTGCTGGCGGTGGCCGAAGGGACACTGGGGAGCCAGGGGCCGGTGACGCTGGCGGAGCGCGCGGCGCTGACGATCGTGATGGCGGCGAAGGGCTATCCCGGCACCCCGGAAAAGGGCGGCGCGATCGCAGGGATCGAGGCTGCCGAGGCTGGCGGGGCGCGGGTGTTCCATGCCGGCACGGCGGCGAAGGACGGGGCGCTGGTTGCCCAGGGCGGACGCGTGCTGAACGTCACCGCGACCGGCGCAACGGTGAGCGAGGCGCAGGCGGCGGCCTACAAGGCGGTGGACGCGATCGATTTCCCGAGCGGCTTTTGCCGGCGGGACATAGGCTGGCGCGAGGTGGCGCGCGAGGGGCGGTGAGGGTGCCGCGCTCTTGCCGAGCGGGGCAAAGCATCCTTAGATACCCCCGGAAAAACAGGGAGGACCGACTGAATGCAGGAATTCTTCATGGACTATGGGCTGTGGCTGCTGATCGCGCTGCTGATCGTGATCGCGGTCGTTTTCCTGCTAGGGGCACGCAGGAAGGCGGCGGACCTGCCGCCGCCGGCAGAAAGCCCTGCCCCGATCGAGCGGACGGAAAGCGCGCCGATTGTCACTGCACCACCCGTGCCGCCGCCGGCTACCATAGCACCCGCGGCGCCCGAACCCATCGAAGCAGCGGCGCCGTTCGTCGCGCCTGCGCCCGACCTTGCCCCGGCAGCGCCGATCCCGGTTTCGCCGGCGGTGACGGTTCCGGCAGGGCAAAGCGACGACCTGCTGAGGCTGAAAGGCGTGGGGCCGAAGCTCAACCAGCTGCTGATCGAACTGGGCGTCACCCGCTATGCGCAGATCGCCGCCTGGAGCGATGCCGATATCGCGCAGATCGACACGAGGCTGGGCAATTTCCGTGGCCGGCCGGTGCGCGACCAATGGGTCGACCAGGCAAAATATCTCGCAGCGGGCGACATCGCCGGCTTCGAGTCGAAATATGGAAAATTGTGATTTTTCAGATAGTTGATTGAAGATGTGGGTGGGGTTCTGCCCGTCCCCCCGAAGGAGGAACGCTGCCCAGCAGCAACGCGGTTAGCGGACGGGATGCCGTTAGGCGGCTGGCGACGGCGAGCAACACTATGCCCAGCGCCAGCGTCGCCAGCGGCCCGATTCCGGTCAGGATGAGCGCGCCCATCACCATGGGGTGCCAGAGATAGAAGAAGAGGCTGTCCCGGCCGATCGCATTGATTGGCCGGGCATGCAGGCGCAGCGCCGACACCAAGGGGAGCAGCGCGATCAGCCCCAGGCACATGAGCAACCGCGCGGCCACATAGGCCGGATTGTTCCCGTCGCCATGGAGCGCGGCCCACCAGCCGAGGCCCAGCAGCGCGATCAGCGGCGCGAGCCAGCGATAGTGGCGGTCGGACGCCCGATCGGCCAGCAGCATGCCGAAGAAGAAATAGACGGGGTAACGCAGGAAGCGGCTGTCGATGGCGAACAGCCCGTCCCCCACCGGGGCGTGGCCAAGGCCGAAACCATACATGATCGCGAGGCTGAAGGGCGTGCCCAGCGTCAGCAGGACCAGCGGCGAGAAAGGCACAAGCCGCGTCACCATGATGAGGAAGAAGAGAACCGGCACGTACCAGAGATGAAAAGGCGGGCGAAGGAGGATGTCGAACGGCGTCGCCCAGGAAAAAGGCCAGTGGCCGGCGATCAGATAGACCGCCGTCGCCGTCGCCCAGGGAAGCAGCATGCGCCGACCATAGCGGGAGAAGAGTTCCCCGGGCGCATCGGCGCGCGTCCGGGCGACATTCAGCAGATAGCCCGAAATGCCGATCATCAAAGGCATGCGGAAACCCGACCCGACCCATAGGGCGAGAGCCTGCGTCCCTGTCAGTTCCATGACGTGCCCGCCCATGACGAGCAGCATCAGCACGCCCTTCAGCAGGTCGATCGACGGATTTTTGCCCACGAAATCAAGTTCCCTGCCCCGGTCGAAACGCTATCGTTACAAACCTTTCGCACTGGTTAACCGGCCCGGAAATCCGGGCTTTTCATCCGAAAAAAATGCTTTACCTATATCTTTGGATGGGGATGGGGGCACCTCTTGAGCGGCTGGAACGCTCGCCGGTCGCGAAGATGGTCATGGCGGCCGTCATCTTCTGCCTGGTGGTCGGAGGCTGGATGGCCTGGCGCCATTATCGCGAGGCGAACGCCACGCTGCCGGGTGAAGCAAGCCGCGCGGGACCCTGTAGCTTATGGTTCGTGGGTAGTTCGTCCATCCATCGTTGGTCCAGCCTGGATCGGGACATGGCCCCATGGATGGCAGTCAACCGCGGCATCGATGACGCCACCTTCGCGCAAATCCTGCCGCGTTTCGCCAATGCGGCGGACGGCCCAGGCCCAACGGCCATCGTCCTGTATGCCGGCGAGAATGACATTGCCCATGGGGCGAGCGCGCGCACGGTCGTCCGCGACCTCGCGCGCTTCCTCGACCTGCGCAGCAGGACGGTGGGCAACGTCCCCGTGCTGATATTGTCGATGAAACCCAGTCCAGGCCGCTGGCCGAACCGCAGGGAGCAAAAGCTGTTCAACGCGGCGGCGGAGCGATTGCTGCCCCAGCTTCCGCTGGCCTATTTCGCCGACATCACCGGTCCGCTGCTGAAGGACGGCAAGCTGGGCGACAACTACCGCGCCGACGGGGTGCACATGAATCCGGCGGGCTATCGCATCTGGGCCGGGGTGGTGCGGCAGCGGCTCGGCGAGATCCTGCCTGCCGCGACGCGGGCGCGATGCGATCCGGCGAGGCGTCCCTAGCGCGCTGCGTTAAATCGTACGCGGGTCGCGCGCTCCAGGTTTTTGTTGTCGCATCGTTTTTGCAAAACCGGGTCCCCTTTTGCGCACGATGCTCTAGTCCCGGGCGAGCAATTCGCGGACGCGGGGCGCGAGCCGCTCCACCGCGGCGCCATGGATGCCCGGCGCGGTGCACAGCAGGCCGAACGCCGTTGGCTCTGGCCGATTGAAAGAGAGGGCCTCGCCCCGCGCGTCGGTGACGGTCGCGCCAGCCTCCTGCGCGATGAGGGCGGCGGCGGCGACGTCCCATTCATTGCCCCAGCGCACGGTGGCGACGAGATCGGCTTCGTCGGCGGCGACCATCGCCATGCGCAGCGCGATGCTGTTGGGCTTTTTCACGGCCAGCAGATCGCGGTCGTGGCGGGGCAGCTGATCGGCGGGAACCCGCGCGCCGGGAAGGTGCAGGCGGGTGCCGGCGCGCAATGCCCTGCCGTTGCGGGTGGCGCCCTGCCCTTCCTGCGCGAGCCATAATTCATTGCGGGCAGGCGCGGCGAGGATGCCAATCTTGACCACGCCATGTTCGACCAGCGCCACCGACACCGCCCAGCCGGGACGTCCGCGCAGATAGTCGCGGGTGCCGTCGATCGGATCGACCACCCAGACGCGCGCAAGGTCCAGCCGGTGCACGGTATCGGCGGTTTCTTCCGACAGCCAGCCCGCGTCCGGATCGATCGCGCCCAGGCTGCGGCGCAACATATCGTCGATTTCGAGATCGGCTTCGCAGACCGGATGGCCCGGGACCTTTTCCCACTGGCGCACGGTCGTCTGGCCGCCGGCCCAGAGCGTCAGAGCCCGGTCGGCGGCGTCCGATACGGCCTCAACCAGGGCGCGAAGGTCCACCTCAGCCGCCGGCAACGGTCATCCCGTCGATGCGGATGGTCGGCACGTTCATGCCATAACGGAAGACGAGATCGTCGGCGGGCACCAGCGCGCGGAACATGTCCTTCAAATTGCTGGCGATGGTGATTTCGGACACAGGCCTGCCGATGACGCCATCCTCGATCAGGAAGCCGGCGGCGCCGCGGCTATAATCGCCGGTGACGCCATTGACGCCCATGCCGATCAGTTCGGTGACGTAGATCCCGCGCCCGATGTCCGCCAGCAGCTGGCCCGGGGTAACGCGGCCCGGTTCCATGTGGACGTTGGTGACGCCCGCGCCCGGCGCGCCGCTGCCGCCGCGGCTGGCGTGGCCGGTCGGCTCGAGCCCGAGCTGGCGGGCGGAGGCGCTGTCGAGCAGCCAGCCGGTCAGCACGCCCGCGTCGATCAGCGCCCGGCGGGCCACGGGCAGGCCCTCGCCATCGAAGGGACGCGAGCGAAGGCCGCGCGGGCGCAGCGGATCATCGATGATCGTGATGCCGGAATCGAACAGCGCCTCGCCCAGCGCATCGAGCAGGAAGCTGGAGCGCCGCGCAATGGCGGGGCCGACCATGCCGCCGATCAGATGCCCCAGCAGGCTGGAGCCGATGCGCGGGTCGAAGACCACCGGCATGACGCCACTTTCGACCTTTGCGGGGTTGAGGCGCGCCACGGCCCGTTCGCCGGCGCGGGTGCCGATCGCGACGGCATCGTCCAGATCGCCAAGATGGCGGACCGAATGGCTGGCATGATCGCGCTGCATGTCGGCGCCCGTGCCGGCGAGGACGCTGGCCCAGGCCGAATGAGTCGTGCCTGCATAGGCGCCGGCAAAGCCGTGGCTGGTCGCCAGCGCGACCTGGCTGCGGCCATTCGCCGCGCCGCCGCCTTCGCTGTTGCTGACGCCGGGAACGGCGCGCGCCGCTTCCTCGACGATGCGCGCGCGTTCGCGCAGGGTGGCGGGCTCCGGGTCGGCGGGATCGGCGAGGTCGAGGGCAGGCTGCGTCCCGCGCAGCAGGCGATCCTCCGGCGCCAGTCCGGCATAGGGATCCTCCGGCGCCTCCCGCGCCATCGCTATGCAGCGGTCGACGAGGGTATCGAGCGTCGCGGGATTCATGTCCGACGCGGCGATGCTGGCGGACCGCTGGCCGACGAAGACGCGCAGGCCGATCTCCTCGCCCTCCGAACGCTCGACATCCTCCAACGCGCCCAGGCGCACCGACACGGTGGTGGACGCGTTGCAGGCATAGATGGCGTCG
>DATEDR010000400.1:0-4887 GCA_035281605.1 Sphingobium sp. | reverse complement strand
GACAAACCGCCATATGCGGCAAGCGCCCCAGACACCGCATTTAGAATACTATTTCGGTCGAACATTGGTCGCACTCTATATGTTTAGCGGGCTTTCATCGCGTCAGCAACGGAGGCTCCGCTTGGTGCCAGATTATGTCCGATTATGGTCGAAACCAGTCATCCTCTTTCCCACCATCTTGCGCTATTATCCCTCCATGCGCCTGCTCACGTCGCTGCTCCCGCTCGCCGCCTTCATCGCGGCGCCCGTTCTGGCTGATCCGCCACCCGAACGTGCCGGCCATTATTACCTGCAGGGCGTCATGGAGACGGGATCGGAGCTGATGCTTCACCCCGACGGCCGCTTTCAATGGTATCTGGTCTATGGCGCGCTGGACCTGTTTGCCGAGGGGCGCTGGCGGGAGAAGGAGGGCGCCGTCATCCTCACATCGGAAAAGACGAAGGACGTGCCCGAGCCAGGTTTCCGCACGTTGACGCTCGCGGTGCGCGACCGATCGCTGATCCCCCCGGACGGCCGCGGCGCCTATATACGTCCGTCAGACGAACGCGACTGAACCGCCTTCAGCGCACAGCGGCTTCGAGCAGGCGGATGCTGCCTTTGTCGGCGTCGATTTCCACCCGCGTGCCGACCGGCAGGCTGAACTGCCTCGCGATGTGCCCGAAGGCTGCCCCCTGGAAAGCAGGCACGCCCAGCGGCGCAAGATGCTGCTGAAGCACTTCTGACAGAGTGAAGCCGCCGTAGGAGGCATCCTTGGCGGCGCAGTCGGTGCACTCGCCGAAAACCACGCCCGCGACCTTGCTCAGAACGCCCCCAAGGGACAGTTGGGTCAGCATCCGGTCAATCCGATAGGGCGCTTCGTCCACATCTTCCAGGAACAGGATGGCGCCGTCGAAGTCCGGCAGCCACGGCGTTCCCATGAGCGCCGTCAGCACCGCCAGATTGCCGCCCAGCAGCCGCCCGGTGGCTCGCCCGCCGCCAAAACGCAGGATTCGCCCGCCGCGCTGGACCAGCCCATCCTCGTCGCCGGGCGGATTGACCAGCGTCGGCGTCGCGCCATCAAAGGCGATGGCGCGGAACGCGTCCCAGGAAAAGCGCGGCCAGACGCTGCCCGCATTGGGACCGTGGATCGTCGGGAAACCGGCGCGCGCAGCAAAAGCCAGGTGCAGAGCCGTGATGTCGCTGAAGCCCACGAGCAGCTTCGGGTTTGCGCGGATGGTCGCGAAATCCAGATAAGGCAGAATGCGCGCGCTCCCCCATCCGCCCCGCACCGCAAAGACGGCGCGGATCTCCGGATCGGCGAACATCGCGTTCACGTCCGCAGCGCGATCGGCATCCTTGCCCGCCAGATAGCCATAGCGTTGCAGCACATGCCGGGCCGGCTTTGGCCTCAACCCCATGGCGAGGATGGTGTCCTTGACGAGCTCGAAGTCGAACGCGTCGTCGGTAAAGCCCGCCGGTTCGATCAGTCCCACGCTGTCGCCTTGACGCAAGCGGGGCGGTTTGGACGCAGGCGGGGCCGGCGCCCTGGCCGCCATCAGCGCCGCGGCCAAACCCGCCATCATCATCCGCCGATCCAGCCCCCCGGAGAGATTCAATAGCTGCTCCCATCCTTGCGGAGATAGGTCCCGCGCGACCATTTAAGGTCGATGTCGGGATAATGGGCATCGCCCAGCGGCATGCGCCCGAAGGCGAGGAGCACGCAGTCGCTGTCGCTTTCATTGACCAGTTGGTGCCCGTCGGGATGCCCCTTTGGAAAGGCGGCCATGTCGCCCGCGTTCATGGCGACGCGGCCGCCATTTTCCACCAGCACGGCTTGCCCGCTCAGCATCACGACGAATTCATCCTCATCCTCGTGCCAGTGCCTTTGCGACGATACGGCGCCGGGTTCCAGCACGACATGGGCGACGCCGAAATCGGCCAGGTCCATCGCCCGGCCCAGCCTGCGCACCCAGCGCCCCTGCACGGCAGGCGCGAAGGGCGCGGGATAACCAGTACTGTTGCTTTGCGCGATGGCTGCAAGATCGATCTTGGGCATGATCTTCCCTCCGGCTGGCAAAGGCGCTTGGCTTTCGCTAACGCAGCCCCATGAGCATGACCAGTACCAATGCCGATGTAGTGGATATAGCACGGAAGCTGATTGCTTGTCCTTCCGTAACGCCCGCGCGGGGAGAGGTTTTCGCGGTGCTGGAGGCGATGCTCCTGCCGCTCGGCTTCACGGTGGACCGCTTCGTGGCGGGCGACGAGCCGGACGGGCCGGTTGAAAATCTGCTCGCCTGGCGGACGACGGGCGCGGGGCCGCGTTTCGCCTTTGCAGGGCATCTTGACGTGGTGCCGCCCGGCAATGGCTGGAGCGGCGATCCCTTCACCCCGGATATTCGCGGCGACCTGCTTTACGGACGCGGGGCGGTGGACATGAAGGGATCCATTGCCGCCTTCGTCGCGGCGCTCGGTTCCCTGTCGGAAGAACTGCCGGGAACCATCAGCCTCATCATCACCGGCGACGAGGAAGGACCAGCCGTCCACGGCACTCTGGCGCTGATGGAGCGGATGGCCGCCCATGGCCTGCGCCCGGACCTGTGCCTGGTGGGCGAGCCGACATCCTCAAAACGGTTGGGCGACGTCATCAAGATCGGCCGACGCGGATCGGTCAATATGTGGTTGCGGGTGGACGGCGTACAGGGCCATGTTGCCTACCCGCATCTGGCCGACAATCCCGTCCCGCGCCTGGTCCGCATCCTGTCGGCCATCGACCAGGAAGTGCTGGACGAGGGCACGGACTGGTTTCAGCCGAGCAACATCGAGATCACGGACCTGGAGGTCGGCAATCCGGCGACCAACGTCATCCCCGCAGCGGCCAATGCCCGTATCTCCATCCGATTCAACGACCGGCATAGCGGCGCCAGCCTGATCGAGCGCATCACTGCGATCGCGGCGACCGAAGGCGGCACGGTGATGGCCAAGATCAGCGGCGAGCCTTTCCTGACCGAACCGGGGGACCTGTCCGACCTGATCGCGGGCGCGATCCGCGACGTTACCGGCGTGGAGGCGGAATTGTCCACGACCGGCGGCACGTCCGACGCGCGATTTCTGTCGCGCCTGTGCCCCGTCGTGGAATTCGGGCTGAACAATGCGACGATGCACAAGCTGGACGAAGCGGTCGCCGTGCAGGACCTGCATGACCTGACTCGGATCTACGGCCTGATCATCCGGCGCGCGCTGGCGGCGGCCTAGACGGTCCGCCGTTCGCCCGGCATGGAAGGCGCGAAACGGGCGAGATAATCCGCCTCGCCAGTCGGCCGCGCGAGATGATAGCCCTGGAACAAGGTGCAGCCGATCACGCGCAGCATCTCCATCTGCGCTTCCGTCTCGACGCCCTCCACCACGACTTCCAGTCCAAGCCCGTGGATCAAACCCACAACCGCGCTGCAGATGGTCCGCGCTTCGGCGGAGATGGCGATGTCGCGCACGAGGCTGCGATCGATCTTGACCCGGTCGATCGGCAATTCGCGCAGGCGCGAGAGGTTGGAATAGCCGGTGCCGAAATCGTCGATCGCGATCCGCACCCCGTCGCGGCGCAGCGCCCGCAATTGATCGAGGACCCGATCGTCCAGCTCCATCGCCAGCGATTCGGTGATCTCCAGCTCCAGCGTGGCGGGCGGCGTATCGTGGGTCGCCATGGCATGGCGCAGGCGCAGGAAGAAATCCGCCTGCGACAGTTCGCGGGAGGATATGTTGACCGCAATACGCTGGCCGATGCCGGCGCGGGCCCACCGCGCGGCGGTCTGGCACACATGGCCGATGACCCAGTCGCCAAGCGCGACAATGGCGCCACTTTCTTCGGCGACCGGTACGAACAGGCCGGGCATGACGATGTCGCGTTCGGGATGCGCCCAGCGGATCAGCGCCTCGGCGGCGACCGCATTGCCGGTGCCGATTTCGATCTGCGGCTGGAACTCCAACAGAAATTCGTCGCGCTGCAGCGCCACCAGCAGGTCGCGCTCCAGCTCCGCCCGGTCGGCGGCCTCCAGCGCGAGCTCCATGGTGAACATTTCCGCACGGCCCCGCCCCTCATGCTTGGCATGATACATGGCGATGTCCGCCGACCGCAGCAGCGCCGACAACGTGTCGCCATGATCGGGATAGCAGGCGATGCCGATCGACGCGCCCAGGTCGACATGCTGGCTGCCCAGGTCGAACCGTTCGCTTAGCGCGAACTGGATCGCGCGGGCGATGCGATTCGCCCCGTCGCGACCGGAAAGATTGGGGAAGAACATTGTGAACTCGTCGCCCGCGAGCCGGCCGATGACCGCGTCGCTGAGGCCCGCGCCGACCTGCGCCATCACCACTTCGCGCAAGCGCCCCGCCACCCTGGCAAGCAGCTGATCTCCCGCCGCGTGGCCGAGCGTGTCGTTGACCCCCTTGAACCCGTCCAGGTCGATGAAGAACAGCGCTGCAGGCCCCTCGTCGGCGCGTTCGGCGAGCATTCGTTCGACCTGGCGGCAGAAGCTGGTGCGATTGGCAAGGCCCGTCACCTGATCGAACAGGGCCAACGCCTGTACATGGTCGAGATTGGTGCGCACCTGGCTGAACAGGCTTTTCATAGCCATCGACAGGTCGGGCAGTTCGTCGCCGATTTCAGCGGGCACCGGCGATTGAAGATCGCCATGCGCAGCGGCCACGAGCCGTTCGGTGGCGGTGTCGATGGCGATCGCGGTGGTGGCTATCGTGCGGCGCGCCGACCCCCAGCTCATCGTGCCGCACAGAATCGCGATGATGAGCGACCGGCCGATGCCGACAATGTCGGTCGCCTGCTCCTGTCCCAGCACGAGTGACAGGATGAACACCAGCGCCCCCGCGGCGCAGGCGAAGGCAGTGGCGCGGCTTTTC
>DATEDR010000399.1:0-3745 GCA_035281605.1 Sphingobium sp. | reverse complement strand
CTCCGTGGAGGGAAGGGACTGCCGGCGCCATTGCGGGCGCGGCTTGGCCTTGAAGGTTGCATGCGCGGTCGCGACCGCCGCGAGGAAGATCACCCAGACCTGCCGGTCCTTGTCGAAGAAGCTGGTTTCCAGCAGATTCTGGTACATGACGAAGACCCAGATGGCGAAGGCCGGCACCATCAGATGCTGGTTGTCCCTGGTCGATCCGGTCAGGAACCAGTAGGCCGGCAGAGCGAGAAAGCTGAGCAGCAGCATGGCAAGGCCGAGCGGCCCGGTCGTCACCCAGATTTCCAGATAGCCGTCATGTGAATGGGCGGTCAGCATCTGGAACTGCTGGTTCAGATAATCATGCGCCGGCGAATTGGCGCCGACCTGCCAGAAGCCGCCGAACCCCGATCCCAGATAGGGATGGTCGGCGAGATAGTCGAACACCACCCGCCAGATCGACACGCGGCCTGTGAAGCTGGTCGGATCGGCGAACAGCCGCTCGATGGTCGGCTGATAGGCGATGTAAAGCGCCAGGAAGCCCACCATGCCGAAGCCCAGCATCAGCAGCAGGATGGCGCGTTTCTGCGTATTGTCGCTTAAGCCGCGATAAATGTTGCTGATCATCAGCATGCCGACGCACAGGGCGAGCGAGGTCTTGCTCTTGGTCCCGATCACGAAGACGAAGGCCATGACCGCGAAGATGGCGTAATAGAGCTTGCGCTTGTCGATCCAGGCATTGCCGCACACGATGAAGGTCAGCGCCATGACCGCGCCGGCGATATTCTTGTGGAAGAAGAAGCCGCGCCATGCGCCGATCAGCGCCTTGTCGCTTTCGGTCGGCGGATGGACCGCGGCGGGCGTCAGCGGCAGCGATATCCAGCAGATCAGGAGCGAGGTGATCAGCGCCCATTTGAGCGCGGTGAACAGCCGCTCCGGTCCCATCAGCGCCAGCGCGCAGAAGGTGATGTAGATCACGATGAACTGCTGCATCACCCGTTTGAAGGAGACGAACGGATCGACGCCCCAACTGCACGTGATCAGGAACCAGACCAGCATGATCGCCAGTGGCCAGAAGGTGAATCTATATTTCAGAGGATGCTTGCGGATGATCTGCACAAAGGTCAGCAGCAGCGCGAAGCCGATGAACAACGTCTGCTTGAACAGGTCCGATCCGTCATTGGCCTGCGCCATCGCCACCAGCTCATCCTGCGTGCGCGACGCGAAGGGCTGCTGGCCGATGAAGACCATCATCAGGAACACATAGTAGAAGATCTGGGCGATGATCGTCATCCGGCTCTCCTGCACGGCGGCAGGGGTAGCGGGAGCGGTGGGCGCCTGACCGATGCGGTGCCAGGTGGAGGCCATGGGTCAGCCTTGCTCCCGCCGCCATTTGCGGTCGAGCCGCCAGATGCCGAGCATCATGACGAGTTGCGACAGCACGACGCCCGCGATCGAGAAGATCGGCGCCACCGCCAGCGTCAGCAGCGTGACCGCGACCAGGCCGACGCCGCAGCTCCGCAGGCTTTGCGCCGCGAGCGGGCGGAAGGCCTTGCGCGCCTGGGTCATGACGCTCATCGGCGTCTGCACGCATTGGACCAGCGAGAGGAGGGCGCACAGGCCTACCGCCGTCGCGACCATCCCGTGGTCGAGCGTCGGCTTCAGGATCAGTTGGGGGAAGCCGTAGAGCACCACCGCCGCCAGCATGCAGGTCGCCGCCCAGAGGAACAGCAGCGCGCCCATGAACAGCCGCTCGGCCTTGATCGCCGCATCATGGTCGCCCCGCGCCACCGCCCGCGTCATGCGCGGCCGCTCAAGCTGGGTGAGAGCGGTGATGCAGACATTCACCGGGCGGAAGAACAGCATGCCTACCGCGACCGGCGCAAAGGCGGTCGGGCCGGCGAGCAGCGTCACGATATAGCTGTGGGAATTGGAGGTCGCCTCGGTCGACAGCACGCCGACCAGCGTCCAGGCGGATTGCTCGCGCCACACCGGCCGATAGGCGCCGAGCGCACGGCCCGGCGCCATCGCGACATGGCGCCGCACATAGGCGAGGCCGAAGGGCAGCAATCCCATGACGCTCGCCGCCACCAGCATGCCGCCGATCCCCGTCAGGTCCGCGCCCGTCCGCGTGGCGAGCAGCAACCCGGTGACGATCGTCCCCGCATAGGCCAGATCCGATCGCGCCGCGCGCGCGGGCGCATGATGCGCATAGGCATTGGACCGCCCGAACCAGCGGATCAGCGAGAGCGTCCCCGCAAGGCCGAACACCGCCGCCGCCTGCGGAGACGCCGTCGCCCAGGCGATGGCCGCGCAGATCAGCCCCTGGCTGAGCGCCAACAGCAGATTGACCGGAAAGAAGAAATCGAACGAGGCGCGATGCGTATCGTCGCTCTGGTTGACCGCGATCGTATAGGGCGTCGACACCAGCGCGTTGGACAGGCTGTAGCCGAACTGGATGATCACCAGCAGGAAGGCCAGCGTGCCGATCGCCGCCGTGCCCAGATGGTGGATCGAAAAAAGCTGCACGGCCAGATGGCTGACCGACACGATGGCGGACGACAGGCTCGCAAGGCCGAAGCGGCCGAACAGGCTGCCGAGGCTCTGGATGCGGCCTGTCCGCTTCCCCTCCGGCAAGCGGGAGGGAGGCGGGGGGTGGGCCAGCGCAGCGCCTAGATCATTCCCACCCCCTGACCCCCTCCCGCTTGCGGGAGGGGGAACTGGGATGGCTTCCGCCGATCCCTCAGCCATGGCGATGCTTCCAAATCAGCCACAGAGCATGCGGATTGGTGGTGATGTAGCGCCAGGCAAGCTGCTTCGGCCGCGTCGCCATGCGGTGCAGCCATTCGAAGCCCGACTTCTGCATCCACATCGGCGCGCGCGGATAGTCGCCGGTCACATAATTGTAGAGCCCGCCGCAGGTGACGATCCATCCGGCCTTGATCCGGTCGCGGTTGCGCACGCAAAAGGCCTGCTCGCGCGGCTTGCCGGTGCCGACCCACAGAACGTCGGGCGCGGCGGCGTTGATCTCCTCGATCACCGCATCCTCGTCCTCCGCTTTCCAGAAGCCGTTGCGCCGGCCGGCAAGCTGCAATCCCGGCGCCGCCTCGGTGATCCGGCGCGCGCATTCCGCGTTCACCGTCTCCTCGCCGCCGAGCAGATAATAGCTGACATTGCTCTCCGCCGCGCCAGCCAAGCTGTCGATGAACATGTCGGTCGTGCTCGACCGGTCGGCGATCGGCGTGCTGCCGAACCAGCGGGACGCCATGACGATGATCTGCCCGTCGGCATGGATCAGGTCCGCCTGCGCCAGATTGCCGCGAAACTGCGCGTCGGTCGCATTCATGGACAGGCCCTGTCCGTTGCAGTCGAACACCAGCAGGGGCGGCTGCTGCAGCATGCGCCGGATGGGCGCGTCGCGCAGCATCTTGCCGATCAAGGCATTCAGCGACAGCGTCGACACTGGGACGCCGCCGACCATGGCGGTCTTCTCCTGCCCTTCGGTCGAAGGGAAGGGATTGCGGAGCGCATGTTCGATGCTCATGCGATCACCGTGCCGGCGATGGGGACGCCCTGCCGATCCAGATCGTCGATGATGCGGCGCATGTCGGCGATCGCCGTGTCGCCGCGTCGGGCGACGATGACCACGGCGTCGAAGCCCGCGAGGATGCTGCCGAACGGCGTCTGATCGCCCTTGCGCTCGGCAAGGTAGAACAGCATCGATGTTTCCTTGAGGCCCCAGCCATTGGCCGTATCCGCC
>DATEDR010000398.1:0-5104 GCA_035281605.1 Sphingobium sp. | reverse complement strand
CGCGATCATCTCGGCATAATCGTCGGGCGCCGCCTGCGCTGCCAGCGCGAAATCATGAGCCAGGCCGATCGCCCGGTAGAGCGCGTGATGGCTGCGGGCTTCGCTGGTGCGGGCCTGTTCGGCGCCGTCGCGTGCCAGGGCGAGCCAATCCGCGAGCGGGGCGTCGGGCGCGGGGCTCTCCATGCCGGCCAGATCGAGCGTATCGTCTTCGTCGGCTTGCGCCGCAGGCCCGTCCGCCCAGATCGGCGTTACCGGCCGCGACTCTGCCGTGCTACGCAAGGCGGCGTCCACCTCGCGGCCGATTTCGTCCGCCACATCCTGGCTCGCCATTTCCTTCCAGCTGATTACGCCAAAGACGAAGTCGATCGTCTCGTCGTCCGAGGAGAAGGGCATCAAGATGCCACGATACAGGATTTCCGCGCCGCGCTGATTGTGGAAGCCGGCTTCGAATCCGATCGGGGCCGCGTTGGCGATGATCTGCAGATAATGATCCGTCAGGCGCGACAGCAGCGAGCGGGAGGGAACGTCGTTGATGAAGCGGATCGGGCCCTGAATCTCGCATTCCCGGCGCAGCGCGCTGCCGAGATAGACGACCGCGGGGTTGTCGAGTCCCGTGCTGAAATCGAGCAGGACGCTGTTCGGCCCGAAATCCTCAAGCTGATCGGGCGACAGATCCTCGATCGAGGGGAGTGCCCGCTCGCCCAGCAGCGAGGCCCAATAATTATAGGCCCGCACCTGCATCCGGCGCTCGTCTGACCCGATGGTCAGCGGCGTGTCGATTGCCGCGTCATCGGCATAGTCGAAATCGTCGTGGCTGTTGGCGATTTCCTGCCCCAGCAGAGTGTCCATCCGTCGGCCCCTAGCCCTGTAGAAAAGCTTTTCCTGAGACTCGACACTGCCATGGGATGGTAAACATGCTGTGAAGAGCGTCCGCCGACGGCGCAAATGAGTCCGGAGCGCCTTGCGAAGGGCGAATTTGCCCGCTTGTCCTCGGGCTCAACCGCTGTTATCTGCCCGCTCCATCGCCGCAGTAGCTCAGCTGGTAGAGCACGACATTCGTAATGTTGGGGTCGGGGGTTCGAGTCCCTTCTGCGGCACCACTTCTTCCCCGATAATCGTTGCGGGCGCGGGAGCATTGTTCCCGGGCGACCCGAAAAATTGGTCCTGCGCCCGCGATCAGGGTCGGCAGGCCGTGGCTCACCGTCCCGGGAAAGCGCATGGTGGCAGCGCGCTCCTTGCAGCGCCGACGCCTCGAACCTGCTCAATCCATCAACCTTGACGCATCATGTCGCTCGGGCACTGATCTTTATCAGGCTACTCAGCATTAGCGCAGATAGCACTGAATTGGCGCATTCATTTCGCGTCGCGATAAAAGTTATTCCGGCAGAGTGGATGCGGCCCAACAGGTCTTTGGCTAGGCTCTGCCCTAGAAACAAGTATGTCCCTGTCTCACTACTAACCTGTGCGCAAGATAATCGATGCGCATGAGAGAGAGGAAGTTAAAGGCGGGGCGCTGCAAGTAATATAAGGGAGGGCAGGTAGATGTGCATCGGCGAAATGGGCAATCCGATGATCCGGGTATCGCTGATCGGGGTTTCCATGATGGCATTGGCGACGACCCAGGCGGCTGCTCAACCAATACAGGAAGATGCTGCATCCACTGAAATCATTGTCACGGCCAACCGTCGATCGCAAGACGTCACCAAGGTGCCCTATAATATTTCGGTTGTCGGCAGCGAGGATATCGAACGTAGTCAAATTACCAGCTTTGAAGACTTGACCCGCCGCATTCCAAATCTCAACATCAATGCTGCCGGCAACCGAACGATCGGCGCGCAGCGGCCGGTCATGCGCGGCCTCAATGCGTCCGCGACCAATCGTCAGGGTTCGGCCCAGGAACAGGCGCCGGTCGCGACCTATATCGGCAACGTTCCTTTCGGTACGCTGTTTCCCATCGATGACGTGGAGCGCGTGGAAGTGCTTCGCGGACCGCAGGGCACCCTTTATGGCGCAGGCGCGCTGGGCGGCGCCGTTCGCATTCTGCCCACTTCGCCGAAGCTGAAGGAATTTTCGGGGTCGGTGAACGCATCCGTTGGCGTGGTCAGGCATTCCGACGATCGCGATTATCGCGTGCAGGGCGTAGTGAATATTCCGCTCGGCGAAATCGCTGCGTTTCGCGTCAGCGCGCAGCATCAATATGAGGCCGGTTTCGTCGATCGCTTCGGCATTCTCGTCAGGAAAGGCGGTCCAGGCAGCGCCCCGCTTCTCTCCGACCCGTCCGATGTCACGAGCAGCGCGGTGCGCCGGAATATCGAAGATCAGAACTGGAGCCGCAGCACGGGCGTGCGCGCCAGCCTGAAGGTAGCGCCGACCGACGAACTGGAAATCATCGCCGCGTATAATTTCGCGAAATTCAACGGACGCGGAGGTCCGGAAGACAATCCCTATTTCGCCGGAGGGGCCGACCCGTCCGATCCGCGCATCGTCTATCCGGCAGCAGGAGAAAATCGGATCGTCTTCCCCAGCGAAGAACCCTATGATCGGCGTTCTCACCTGGCCAGCCTGGACGCGAGCTACGATTTCGGTTTCGCTACGCTGTCGTCGACTACCAGCTATACCAATTCGCGCGGGTCGAACGCGCCGGACATCACCTATCTCTACCTCAGCCTGCCTTCGGCATTCCTGAACTATTATACGGGCGTGCCGGTCAATCCCAACTTCAATGGCGTGGGCGTTTACGAAGATAAGCTGAAGGTGTTTACCCAGGAACTGCGCCTTGTTTCCAGTACTGGCGGGGCATTCGACTATGTTGTCGGCGGCTATTTCCAGCATGAAAAAAGCGCGGATGCCCTGTCGAGCATCTTCCCGGGCCAGGAACGATATGCCGCCGTGACGCAGCCCTTCCCCTTTGGCGTCGGCCCAGGGGGAGAGAGCGCGCGCAACGCTGGACGGCAGAAATATATCGACCGTGCCCTGTTCGGCGAGCTGACCTGGAACGTGACGCCGCAATGGCAGATCACCGGCGGCGCTCGCATTTTCTGGCAGACCTTCCGCCGCAATTTGACCATCAGCCTGCCCACCTTCGGCCTGCCGCCGGTGGAGGTGACTAATCAATCGAGCACCAAGGGCAGGGCCATTTTCAAACTGAACAGCTCATATGAATTTACACCCGGTCATAACGCCTATGCCACTTTCTCCCAGGGGTTCCGTCGCGGCGGCGCCAATGCCTTCGCAACGGTCGGCCTCATTCGCGAAGACGCAAACCAGCTGACCTATAAAGCGGATACGGTGGACAATTTCGAATTTGGCGTAAAGGGCCGGCTCGGCAGGAACCTGCGCTATTCGGCGGCCGTCTTCTGGGACGAATGGCAAAACCCCCAGATCGGTCTGCTGACGCCGGTCAACCGCTACCCGGTCGTCGTGAATGGGTCCAAGGCACGTTCCCGCGGGTTCGAGGTCGAGATCAGTGGCGATATCGCGCCTGAACTGAGCTTTACCGCGAGTTACGCCTATTCCGATCCCAAGCTGCGCGAAGGCTTCTGTGTCGCCACGGGTACTGCGGTACCGGATCCCAACAGCCCGATCGGTGATGCCATTCTGGACCCCTGCGGAATTCGCGGCGACAAGGGCGGCCGCTTGCCCGGCTCGTCGAAGAGCAGCGCAAATCTGGGCCTGCTTTATTCCCGCGAAATCGGGTCGAGTCGGATCGAAGTCGGCGCCGACGCGCAATATACGGGCAGCATCCTGACATCGCTGCCGCTGTCCAACCTCACCAACCCGCCGCTTCTGCCTTCCTACTGGACCGCAAATGCTCGCGTGGGGCTGGAACATGGACCTTGGGAAGCGGCGCTGTACGTAAAGAACGTCTTCGACAAGCGCGCTCTGCTGTCCGTATCCCGCTATTTCCCCGATCAGATCGGCACGATCGACGATGCGGACACCGTGTCGCGCCCGCGCCAGGTCGGTTTGCAAGTCAAATATAGCTGGTAGGCAGGCTTGCAAGGCGCTGCCAGGAATGATCGCAGCCTGGCATCGGGGTCCGGCCGCCAAATATATCGGAAGAAAATTGTGACGATAACCAAGGAAGTGCGGCAGACGATAACCGGAACCGCCTTCTATTGCGCGGGCGGGCTGATCTTTACGGTCATGCCCGCATATCTCGGAGGAGTCGGTCGCGCGCTCGGCGTGGATGCGGTCGCATTGGGCACGCTGTCGGCCGTGGAACTATGGGCCATCGCACTCGCATCCCTGACCGGCCCCTTGTGGATCAACCGCTTCGATCGCCGGGCGCTGGCCGCCTTGGGCGCCGTCATCGCGCTTGTCGGCCAGTGCCTCACCTTGTTTCTATCGGACTATTGGGCATTGCTGTCCGTCCGCGCTGCGACCGGCCTGCTTGGCGAGGGGGTTCTGCTGACCCTCAGCTATGCGCTGCTGGGGCAAACTCAGCATCCGGAACGATCGTTCGGCATTGCCTTCGGAACGTCGATCATACTCGGAACGCTGTGCCTCTACATGGGGCCGGAACTCGACAAGGCTTCGGGCACCTCCGGCGCGATCCTCATCCTTGCGGCGCTGGAGCTTCTCGCCCTCGCATTGTGCGCCTTCGCCTCGCTGCATCACGGCCCTGAGCCCAGTCCCTATACGAAGCCCATGGCCGACAATCAGCGGAAAGGGGCCTCGCTGAGCGTTGGCGCCTTCGCTCTGGTGGGGCAGGCCGTCTGGTATGCCGGCGCAGGCGGTTTCTGGTCGTTCACCGAACAGATGGCGTCGCTGATGAATATCCTTCCGGTCAATATAGCCCATGCCCTGGGCATCGGAACGTCTGCCGCCCTGCTCGGTACATTTGTCACCGTCACGATAGGCGATCGGTTCGGGCGCATGGTCCCGGTGGTGATCTCGACGCTGTTGATTGCCCTCTCGGTTTTTGCTTTCGCGCGGTCCAGCAACCTGGGCCCGGTCACCCTGGAGCTTGCGATATTCAACATCTTCTGGGCTAGCGGAACGATATACGCGACGGCGGCCGCCTGTTCGATCGATGAGAAAGGCAGGATCGCCGTGCTCGTCCCGGCCTTTCAGGTGATCGGGATGGCGATCGGAACCTCGG
>DATEDR010000397.1:0-5509 GCA_035281605.1 Sphingobium sp. | reverse complement strand
ATCATGGGCCACAGCATGGGCGGCCATGGCGCGCTGACCATCGCGCTCAACCACCCCGATCGGTACAGGGCGGTGTCCGCCTTCGCGCCGATCGTCGCGCCCGGGCAGGTGCCCTGGGGACAGAAGGCGCTGGCCGGCTATCTGGGCGCGGACCAGTCCCGCTGGCGCAAGCATGATACGGTCGCCCTGATCGAGGATGGCGCGCGCGTTCCGGACCTGCTGGTCGATCAGGGCGACGCCGACCAGTTCCTGGCCGAACAGTTGAAGCCGCAGTTGCTGGAGGCCGCCTGCGCGAAGGCCGGCATCCCGCTGACGCTGCGTTTGCAGCCGGGTTACGACCACAGCTATTATTTCATCTCCACCTTCATGGCGGATCATCTGCGCTGGCATGCCGATCGGCTGAAGGGCTGACCGGCGCCGGCTTTCCCCTGACTTCCCGCTGATCGAGACTTGCGATGACCATCGAACGGCTTGAAACCTATTATGCAGCGTTCAATCGAGGCGACAGCGCCGCGATGCTTGCGCTTTTGACCGACGATGTCGTCCATGAACCCTCGCAGGGGGCGCCGCGCCATGGCAAGGCCGCCTTCGCGGAGTTTCTCGACCATATGAACCGCTGCTACAAGGAAGAGGTGATCGACCCCGTCTTCCTGGCGTCGGCGACGGGCGACCGGGCGGCGGCGGAGTTCATGCTGACGGGCGCCTATCTGCAGGATGACGGTGATCTTCCCCCGGCGCGCGGGCAGGGATACCGGCTGCGCGTCGGTGCTTTTTTCGAATTCCGGGACGGGCAGATCGCGCGGGTCAGCAATCATTATAATCTGGCCGACTGGATCGCGCAGGTGAGCCGCGACGCCGATGGCTGACGCGGTGTCCGGCGGGGGCGTACAGCCGCTGGTGGTGGAACGGGTCGGGCGCAGCGCCCTATCGCTGCAGGCCCTGGCTACGCTGCGCATGACGGTGTTTCGCGGCTGGCCCTATCTTTACGACGGCAGCACGGAATATGAAGCCGATTATCTGGCGGAGTTTCTGGGCGGCGCCGATGCCACGCTGGTGGTCGCGCGTGTAGGCGAGATACCGGTAGGGATGGCCACCGCGTCGCCGATGGCATCGCAGACGCCCGCCATCCGGGATCCGTTCGCCGCCGCGGGCTACGACATCGCCAGCCTTTTCTATTTCGGCGAGTCGGTGCTGCTGCCGCAATTTCGCGGCCAGGGCTTAGGCCATCGCTTTTTCGACGAGCGCGAACAGGCGGCAAGAGAGGCCGGCGCCAGCTTCGCCACCTTCTGCGCCGTCGCCCGTGAGGAGGATCATCCCGCGCGTCCCGCGCAGGCGCGCGACCTTGCGCCCTTCTGGCAAAAGCGCGGCTATCGCCAGCTGCCCAATCTCAGCACCCGGATGATGTGGAAGGAAGTGGGGCAGGCGGAGGAGACATCGCACCTCATGCGCTTCTGGGTGAAGCCGCTATGACGGTGCGCGTGGCCGCCGCTCAGTATCCGATCGAACCGGTTGCGAGCTGGAGCGGGTGGGAGGCGAAGCTCAGCCGTTGGGTCGCCGAGGCCGCGAGCCGGCGCGCGCAGCTGCTGGTCTTTCCTGAATATGCCGCGATGGAACTGGCCGCCATCGACCCTGCCGCCGCTGCCGATCTTCGGGCGTCGCTCGATCTTGTTATGGCGCATGGCGATCGGATCGACGAGCTGCATCGCCAGCTGGCGGTCCACTATGGCGTCACGATCCTGGGCGGCAGCCGACCCTGTCGCAGCGCGGCGGGCGCCATCGTCAATCGCGCGCGGCTGTTCCTGCCGGATGGTCGCTCCGCCTTCCAGGACAAGATCGTGATGACCCGGTTCGAGCGGGAGATATGGGGCGTTTCCGGCGGCGACTCCGTGACGGTAATCGATACGCCGGTCGGGCGCGTGGGCATTTCCATCTGCTACGATGCCGAATTTCCGCTGATCGCCCGCGCGCAGGCGGAGGCTGGCGCGCAGATGATACTCGTGCCATCGGCCACGGACACGATGCAGGGCTATTGGCGGGTCCGGATCGGCGCGCAGGCGCGGGCGCTCGAAAATCAATGCTACGCGGTCCAGGCGCCGACGGTTGGGACCGCGCCCTGGCTGCCATCGCTGGACGAGAATTTCGGCGCCGCCGCCGCCTATGGCCCGCCCGATGGCATCGTGCCGGATGACGGGGTGATCGGGATCGGCGTCGCGAATGAGGCGCAATGGGTGTTCGCCGACATCAGGCTGGCGGAAGTCGACGCGTGGCGCCGGGCGGGCACCGTCCTTCCCTTCCGGCACTGGAACGAGCAGGTCGTTCCGCTGCGGATGGGCGGCGATCAGGGGGACGCGGCGGACTCGCCCCTTGCCCTGGTGGAAGAGGGGGCTGCGCCGCCTCCGATCCTGTCGGCGATCCTGGAGCCCGAATGATGAGGCCAGGGGTCCGGCAGGGCGCCTGACCCAATGCCGTGCGCAGCCGGCAAGCGGGCGCGTCGACAGGCGGTCAGCCCATGGCTCGGGCCGGGGCCGTGCATCGCTTCAACGGCTTATCGCGCCATCAAGGCGTGGATGCTTGCCTTCGTGATCTTGGTCAGCGGGTTTGGCACGCCCAGCGTCCCCACGTCGAGGGGTTGGCTCAACAGCACGCCGCATTGGCCGTCCCGCGTCCAAATCACGGTCGCCCACAATTCGTGCCGGTCGGTTATGATCGTGACCTGCGATCCGATCGTCGGCACGGATCGTCCGTCAAGCAACGCGCCATAGCTGGAAATATTCTTGATCGTGACCGGCGTCCCGACGCCCTCCTCGACCAGAGTGGCCGGTATGTTCACTTCCGAGCGCGCTTCCCGGCGCTCGTTATGATGCCTCAGTGCGATCCCCATCCTATTTCTCCCGGTTTCCCCGCCCGGTAGCTAACCCATTGCAACAGCTGGTTTAATATTGCGTTTGGGAAGATGGTTGATCGGCAATTCTGCATTTCCTTCAACCATGTGATGCGGTGCGATGACCGATACCCCCGGGCCAGCTCATGGCCGCATATTCGCTGCCCGGCGGGGATCTCGCTTTGCCGGATTGCGCATCGATGCCGGTCCGGCAACCGGAAGGGGCGCGGCGCGTTTCCCTTCCGATGTCGAAAGGATCGGCGTGACGGATCAGCCGTTCTTCGGAGTCTCCCCCTATCATATCGCCCTCGCCGCGATCGGCGGGGGAACCATCTTCGCCTTCTGGCTTCCCCGCTTCTTTTCGGGACGGGAGCCCGCCGCGTCCTGGCTGCTGATCCTGGCGGGGCTCGTCGCCTTCGCCCTTTTGCCCGGCATGCCCGCCGCGCTTGATCCGCGCGCGGGCGCTGCCTTTTGGGAAATGGCGAGCGAACTCGCGGTCATCGTCGCCCTGTTCGGAACGGGCATCCGCATCGACCGGGTGCCGAACTTCGCGCGCTGGCGGCCGACGATCCGGCTGCTGGCATTGCTGATGCCGCTGACCATCCTGTCCGTGGCGCTGCTTGGCTGGCTTTTTGCCGGCATGACGCTGGCGGGCGCGCTTATCCTGGGCGCGGTGCTTGCGCCGACCGACCCGGTTCTGGCCGGGGACGTGCAGGTCGGGCCGCCGACCGAAGGCGGGGAGCATCCGGTCCGTTTTGCCTTGACCACCGAGGCGGGATTGAATGACGGTCTCGCCTTTCCGTTCGTCTATCTCGCCCTCATCATCGCGGCGCAGGGATGGTTTCCCGGGGAGTGGGGGCTCGAATGGCTCGCCCGCGACGTCGTCTATCGCGTCGCCATGGGGACCGCGTCGGGGGCGGCGATCGGCTGGCTGCTCGGCAAGGTCATTTTCGTCCTGCCGCGCGGCAATGTGCTGGCCGACACAAGTTCCGGGGTGGTGGCGCTCGCCGGCGTGCTCCTCTGCTATGGGCTGACCGAACTGATCGAAGGCTATGGCTTCGTCGCCGCCTTCGTCTGCGGGATGATGCTGCGCCGATCCGAGGAGGAACATAGTTTCCATGCGAAGCTGCATGCATTCAGCGAAGCGATAGAACATGCGCTGACGGCATTGCTGCTGCTGCTTCTGGGCGGTGTCATCCCGCTGCTCTGGGCTGACCTGGGCTGGGCCGATGCCGCGATTGCGCTCGCGGTGATCTTCCTTGTCCGGCCGATCCTGGGATGGTTCTGCCTTCACGGGACGGAGCTTCGCGGTCGCGCGCGCTTCGTGGTCGCCGCGTTCGGCGTCCGGGGCGTGGGCTCGATCTATTATCTGGCCTTCGTATCCGGCCACGCGGACCTGGCCAATGAGGATCGGCTTTGGGCGATCGTCACCTTTGCGATCCTTTGCTCCACTATCGTCCACGGACTGACCGCCGGGGCCGCGGTCGAGCGGGTGACCGATCCGGCAAGCGGGGCAGGCGGCGCGGAACGGCAACCTTGACCCAGGTCCTGCGTTTCTGTGCTGCGGGCAACAGGGTGCGACGATGCAAGACATGGATTCTTATGGCAGGCGCTTGACCCTCCTGGCCCGGATCGGCTTTGGCGCGCGGGGCCTGGTCTATCTGATGATCGGCTGGTTCGCGATCGACGCGGCGCTTCATGGCGGCCAGCCCAGCGACAATCAGGGCGTGCTCGGATCGCTGGCCGACAGCGGGCTTGGACGGCTGCTGCTCTTCCTCTGCGCGGTTGGATTTGCGGGCTATGCCCTATGGCGCCTGACCGAGGCCGCGCTCGATCCGGAACAGAGGAGCCACGATATGAAGGGGAGGCTGGAGCGCGCCGGCTATGCGCTGAGCGGGGTCGTCCATGCCATGCTTGCGGTCGCGGCGGTCAATCTTGCCCTTCGGATCGCGCCGGCCGCCGAAGGCAGCCCCGGCGACCGCACCGCGCGAAGCTGGTCGTCCTGGCTGCTGGACCAGCCCGGTGGGCAGGCGGCACTGGTGGTGGCCGGCGTCGTGCTTGTGGTCGTGGCGCTGGCTCAGGCGATCAAAGCCTATCAGGCGCGGTTCGACGAGCTTGCGGGCGACGTCCCCGCGCCGCAGCAGGTGCGATGGGCAGGCCGGCTGGGATATGCGGCGCGGGCGATCGTCTTCGCGATGATGGGATGGTTCGTGATCAACGCGGCGCTTCATGAAAATGCGCGCGAGGCGGGCGGCCTGGGCGCGGCTCTGCGGCAGTTGCGCGACCAGGAACAGGGGCCGCTGCTGCTCGGCATCGTGGCGGTGGGGCTAGCGCTGTTCGGACTCTTCAGCCTGGTCGAGGCGGCGTATCGGCACCTGAGGATCGACAGGTCGCAGTGGCGAGACGTGGCCGCTCGCGCGAGGCGCTGACGGCCCTGTGGCGCGATGATCGTCCCCGATCTTCCGCCGACCGCGGCCAGCGTCGCGCGTCATTATGACGAGCTTGACGTCGCCTATCGCCGGCTGTGGGGCGACCATGTCCATCATGGCTATTGGCAGCATGGCCGCGAAACGCCGGAGGAGGCGGTGGCCGCTCTGGTGACGCTGGTGGAGCAGCGGCTCGACCTCA
>DATEDR010000396.1:0-21540 GCA_035281605.1 Sphingobium sp. | reverse complement strand
CGGTGCGCGATGGTTCCGAGCTGCGTTCAAAATGGTGGGAGCCGCGGGTCTGGCGGGTGCGCTGTGCGCTGCCGTGCCGGCGCAGGCCAAGACCATCGATGACGATCCCTATGGCGAGGCCTCGGAAATCAACACGAGCCCGCTCGGGCCGGCCGATGTTGGCTTCTCCAATCTCTTTTCCAGCTTGCAGCGGCTGGACGGCGGGGCAAAGCCCTCCAACAACATCCCGTCGGGCCGCCCGGTGGCGAAACTGTCGCTGACGTCCAATTTCGGCGTTCGGTCCGATCCGTTCAACGGCGGCGCGCGGATGCACAAGGGCATCGATATTCCCGGTCCGGCCGGCACCCCGATCTACGCCACCGCCGATGGTATCGTCAGCCGCGCCGGCTGGGCCAGCGGCTATGGCAATCTCGTCCAGATCGCCCATGGCGGCGGGATGGAAACCCGCTATGGTCACATGTCGAAGCTGATCGTCGCCGCCAACAGCTATGTGCGGCGCGGGCAGCTGATCGGCCTGATGGGTTCGACGGGCCGTTCGACCGGAAGCCATCTTCACTATGAAGTGCGCGTCGACGGGCAGGCGATCAATCCGATCCCCTTCGTGGTCGGCCCCGACGTTCTGGTGGCGATGAACACCAAGCCGCCGGTCGCCATGGGCGGCCCGAGCAAGGCCGAGGAAAAGGTGGCGGAATAAGGCCGCTGGTCCGTTTCTTCCCCGATCATTCTGCAAAGGCCCGGCGCCAAGGCTTGTTGGGCCTTTTGCGTGACCCTATCTAGACGCCATGGCTGATATTGACCTCACTCCTTCGGCGGCCGCGCGCGTCGCCGCCATCGCCGCCAAGCAGGGCAAGCCTGCTATCCTGCGGCTTGCCGTCGAAGGCGGGGGCTGTTCGGGTTTTCAATATCGCTTCGGCCTGGCCGACGGGGTGGAGGCGGACGACGTCACCGTCGAGCGGGACGGCGTCACGCTGGTCGTGGACGATGTCAGCCTTGACCTGGTGCGGGGGGCGGCGGTGGATTTCGTATCCGACCTGGGCGGCGCCGCGTTCAAGGTGACGAACCCCAACGCCACCGCCGGCTGCGGCTGCGGATCGAGCTTTTCGATTTAAGCGCCTTGTCGAGGGACGGCTCTTCTCTCTAGGGATGCGCGGGAGGAGACCCGTTCATGCGCATCGCTACCTTCAACATCAACGGCATCAAGGCACGACTGCCCCGTCTGCTCGAATGGCTGAACGAGACGCAGCCCGACATCGCCTGCCTGCAGGAGATCAAGACGTCGGACGATACCTTCCCGCTCAAGGACATCGAAGATGTCGGCTATGGCGCCATCTGGCATGGGCAAAAGGGTTTCAACGGCGTCGCCATCCTGGCCCGGGGAGAGACGCCGGTGGAGGCACGCCGTGGCCTGGAGGGCGAGCCGGAGGACGAGCATAGCCGCTACATCGAAGCCGATGTGAAAGGGGTGCGGGTCGCCAGCATCTATCTGCCCAACGGCAATCCCCAACCGGGGCCGAAATTCGACTATAAGCTGCGCTGGATGAAGCGGTTGCGGGCGCGGGCAAGCGAAATCTGGGCGGAGGAAGTGCCGGCGATCCTGGCCGGTGATTATAATGTCATTCCACGGGACAAGGATGTCTATTCGGTCAAGGCCATGGCCGATGATGCGCTGATGCAGCCGGAAAGCCGCGCCGCCTATCGCCGACTGCTGGGCGATGGGTGGACCGACGCCATTGCCAGCCGCCACCCCGCAGGAGGCGTGTGGACCTACTGGGATTATCAGATGAACGCCTGGCCACGCGACGCGGGCTTTCGCATCGACCATCTGCTGCTGAGCCCCGCCGCCGCCGATCGGCTGGTGGATGCACAGGTCGACAAGGATTTTCGCGGCCGGGAAAAGGCAAGCGATCACGCGCCGACCTGGGTCGAATTGAGGGAATGAAGTGGATGGGGAGGCACCCCCGGGCATTGGCTTAAGCCAGTGATGTCAGTAGCGGCACCTGCGGTCACCCCCGCGCCGCTTGCGCTACCTTGATCCCCGGGCTGGCGAAGGGATCCGCCATGTCGCGCGCCTGCCACCCATCTTGCGCGTAACGATAGGCGACATGGTGGCCGCGTTGGAAGCTGGCGCCGTCCCACACCACCACCTGCAGTTCGATCTCGTCATTGTGACGGACGTGGAGCCAATTGAAACTTTGCGGTTCGGCATTGCGCAGGCGGGTTGAAGTGGCGGTCCCCGCTTGAATTACCAGCGCGCCGCCGGCGCTGGCGACCATTTTCTGCGCGGCTTCGGCATAGGTGCGGTGGAAGTGGCCCGCGAGCGCGATGTGGATGCCGGCCTTGGCTGCGGCATCCACCGCGTCCTCATGGCGGCCGACGGCTTCGCTGAGTTCGCCGCCTTTGCCGATCGGCATGGCGAACAGCGGATGATGGGTGACGAGGATGCGGGTCTTTTCCGGCGCGACAGGGACGAAACGGGCGCGCAGCATACGCATCTGGTCATGGTTGATGCGGCCGTCCTTGATGGTCAGGGACCGGGCGGTGTTGAGGCCCAATATGGCGACCTCGCCATCCTCATACCAGGGGCAAAGGTCATTGCTGATATAGCGTTTGTAGCGACGAAGGGGCGCGGCGAAACGCCGGACGAGATCGTAGAGTGGCACATCATGATTGCCCGGAATGACCAGTAGGCGCATGCCGGCGGCGCGCAGGCGGTTGAGCCAGGCGGACGCGGCACGGAATTGTTCGGGGCGAGCGCGCTGGGTCAGGTCGCCGCTGATGATGACCAGGTCGGGTTGGCGCTGCTGCAGCCATGCCTCTGCGGCGGCGACGATTTTGGGATCGTTCGCACCGAAATGAATGTCGGACAGATGAGCGATGCGGGCCATGTTCGTCCAACGAGCGCGCGGGCACTTTGTTGCGGGCAGGAGCCGATCAGGGGCTCGCGTGTTGTGGCGGTATGGAAATGAAATCCCTGCCGCGCAAAGCGGCGCTCATCGTCAATGTGCATAGCCGCAAGGGCGAGGCGTTGTTCGACGAGGCGAAGACGAAGCTGGAGCAGGCAGGGGTTCGGCTTGACGTCGCCCATGCCGTGCGGGATCCCGACCGATTGCCGGAAATGGTGGCCCAAGCCGTGGCGGGCGGCGCGCCGATGGTGATTGTTGGCGGTGGCGATGGTTCGCTGTCGGGCACGGTGGACGAACTGGTCGGCAAGGGCTGCGTGTTCGGGGTGCTTCCGCTGGGCACCGCGAACAGTTTCGCGCGGACCATGGGCATACCGTTGGACCTAGACGGAGCCATCTCAGTGATCGCATCCGGCCAGCGGCGCCGGATCGACCTGGGCATGATCGATCATGATTATTTCGTCAATGCCGCATCCATGGGGCTTTCCCCGATGATCGGCGAGACGGTCCCGCACAAGCTCAAGCGCTACCTGGGGCGGATCGGCTATCTGCTCTGGGCGGTGAAATGTTCATTCGGCTTCCGCGCGTTCCGGCTGATGATAGACGATGGCCGGGACGAAAGGCGGATGTGGGCAACCGAGGTGCGCATCCTGAACGGACCCTATCATGGCGGGGTGGAATTGTCCGAGCAGGCGGATGTGGACAGCGGCGAACTGGTGATACAGGCGGTGGTTGGGCGAAGCCATTTCCGCCTGGCCTGGGACTGGTATGCGAAATTCTTCAAGCTGCGTGATCGGGATCTGCACACGGAGGAATTTCGCGGCCGTTCCTTCCGCATAGAAACGCGGCCGCGGCAACGTATCTCGATCGATGGAGAAGTGCTGGCAGCGACGCCGGCAACCGCGAGGATCGCGGCGGGCGCGATCGACGTAGCGGTGCCGGCCTAGAGAAGCAGCTGCCGCCTGGATTCAGAGCGTCTTCTCATAGACCTGATAAATCTTGTTGACCTTGCTATCGATGGCTTCGGCGATGGCGTTCATGCCTTGATTGTCGTCAAGCACCCAGCCGATTTCGCCGCGGGTGGCGCCATAACGGGAGACCGCGTTGCGACGAATATATTCGATCATCATGAAGGCGAGCTGGCTTGCCAAGCGAGAGGCCTGAAGGCGCTGGACCACGCCCATCAGGGGCACGCGCATGGTGCGGACCTGCGGCTTCCTGAGCCACCATAGCAGCTTTGCCCAGCCAAAGGGGAAGAGCGACCCGTTGAGCGGTCCGGTGGCTTCATTGAGGTCGGGCAGGGTCATCATGAAGGCAACCGGCTCTCCGTCCAGCTCGGCGATCATGATGAGATCCTCGAACACCAGCGGTTTCAGCTTCTTGCCCATGAACGCGATCTCAGCGTCGGTGATCGGCACGAACCCCCAATTTTTTCCCCATGCGTCGTTGAGGATGTGGAGGATGATGGCCGCTTCGGCATCGAATTTCGATTTGTCGACCTTCCGTACCCGAATCCGGTCGCTCTTTTCGCCCGATGCCACGATGCGCTGGATCAGCGGCGGAAAGGCATGGGTGATGTCCAGCTCATAGGTTTTGAGCTGCTTGACGGGGATGTAACCGGCACTTTCCACCATTGTCCGATAGACAGGACTGTGATGCCCCATCATCACGGTTGGGGGCTGGTCAAAGCCGTCGACGAGCAGGCCGGGCTCTTCCCAGATGGAAAGCGAGATGGGGCCGAGGACGCGCGTCATGCCGCGGGCGCGCAGCCAGGCTTCGGCAGCAGCGATCAGGGCTGCGCCGGCGTCTGGGTCCTCTGCCTCGAACAAGCCGAAATTGCCGGTTCCTGGCCCCATTCCCTGTTCGGGCGGCTGAGCGAGCGCGAGATGGTCGATATGGGCGGATACGCGGCCGATCACCCGGCCGCCCCGGCGGGCGAGGAAATATTGTGCCTCCGCATGACCGAAAAACGGGTTTTTGCTCGGCGTGATGAGGGCGTGGACCTCGTTCTTCAGCGGGGGCACCCAGTTTGGATCATTGGCGTAGAGCCGCCAAGGCAGATCGACAAAGGCCTTGCGGTCGGCCTTGGAGGAAACGGGGGTAATCACCAGTTCGGATGTGGCCACGGCGTAAGGCTTTCGGCTGTGAGATGGGTGCAGTTCGTCGCTTGGCCGGCGATTGTCAATCGGGTCTGCCAAAAGGCGAACCTGTCATCTTGCTGCCACGATCTCAGCGCAATTGCCCTTTAGGAGCGCGATCATGACTGTGCATGATCCCATCAAGGCGATCGACCCCCGCGCGCGGGTCCCCATTCCCGACGACGCGGCGATGCTGCGCGCGGCCGCCGAACTGGCGCGCGACTATGCGGTTGCCAGGCCCGGGATCTACTGGCCCGACATGGTGGCGTCCGCGCTGGTGGGTTATGCAGCGCTTGCCGGTGCGATGCTGATCGACAATGGGCTGCTGGCGATCCTGTCCGGCCTGGTGGCGATGCTGACGCTTTATCGCGCCGCGAGCTTCATCCATGAATTGACGCACATCCGGAAAGGCGCGCTGCCGGGATTTCGGTTGGGCTGGAATGTGCTGGTGGGGATTCCGTTGCTGATCCCGTCCTTCATGTATGAAGGCGTGCATACCCAGCATCATGCGCGCACGCGCTATGGCACGGCCGATGATCCCGAATATCTGCCGCTGGCGCTGATGAAGCCCTGGTCGCTGCCGCTGTTCATCGTGGTCGCGTCGCTGGCGCCGGTGGGCGTGCTGCTGCGGTTCGGGGTCCTGACGCCCTTGAGCCTCGTCGCGCCGCCGCTGCGCCGGGTGGTGCGGGAAAAATATTCCGCCCTTTCGATCAATCCTGCCTATCGCCGCCGCGCACCTGAAGGAGAGTTTCGGCGCCAGTGGATCTGGCAGGAGGCGGGTGCATGCATCTTCGCGCTCGGCCTGATGGGGAGCGTGTTCCTTGTCGGTTGGAAGCCGCTGCTCGTCTACATGGCCGTGCATTCGGGCATGACCGTCATCAACCAGCTGCGCACGCTCGTCGCGCATCTTTGGGAAAATGAGGGCGAAGCGATGACGGTGACGGCGCAATATCTCGATTCGGTGAATGTGCCGCCGCCCTCGCCCTTTGCCGCGATCTGGGCGCCGGTGGGGTTGCGCTACCATGCGCTGCACCATCTGCTGCCGAGCGTCCCCTATCACGCGCTGGGCAAGGCGCATGGGGCGCTGATGGCGAAACTGGGCGATGCTTCGCCTTACCGGCAGGGCAATTATGCGGGGATGTTGCCGCTCGTCGCCAAGATCGCGCGGAGCACGATGGGACGGCGGGGCGCGCGCTAAGACGGATGCATCGCCGAATGGACCGGAATGGTGGCTGCCTGACCGGCTGTTCTTATTCCTCCGTGCGGAACAGGACGGTTTCGCCTACGAGCAGGAACAGGAAAAAGGGCGCCCAGGCGGCGAGAAAAGGCGGATAGGCGCCCAGATTGCCCATGGCGAGCGAGAAATTATCGGCCACGAAATAGGCGAAGCCCAGCGCCATGCCGAGTACCGCCCTCAGGAACAATTGCCCTGACCGCGCGAGGCCAAAGGCAGCAACCGAGCCAAGGATCGGCATCAACAGTGCTGACAAAGGCCCTGAAAGCTTGTGCCACAGGCTTCCCTCCAGCTCGGCGGTGGGGCGGCCCGCGTCGCGCAGGTCTTTGATCGCGGCTTGGAGTTCGCTGAAGGTCAGGGCGTTGGGATCGACCTTCGCCAGGGTGAACTGGTCGGGCCGGATGTCGCGGCCGAAGCGGACGGTGCCGACCGTGCGTTCGGTGCCGCGCGCCACGTCGAACTGACGGGCATCCTCCAGCACCCAGCTCCTGGTTGCCGGATCGTAATGGCCTTTGGGCGCCTGGATGATGGTGGTCAGGCTGTTGTTGACGCGGTTGAAGATCTCGACCTTGCGCAATTGCACGGCGGTGCCGCGTCCCGCGACGATGGCGGCGTTGACCAGATTGTTCCCGTCGCGCACCCATGGATTGGACTTGATCCCGCTGTCTCGCGGCAGCGGGCCATATTCGACAGCCTGCCAGGCGCTGAGGCGCGCGGTCGACCGGGCGACGATCCGTTCATTGAAGGCGTAGCTGATCAGCGCTACGCCCAGCGCAGACGCGACCAGCGGAGCCAGGATCTGATGCGCCGAAAGCCCCGCGGCCTTCATCGAGATGATCTCGCTGTTCTGGTTGAGGCTGGCGAGCATGATGAGCGTGCCGAGCAGCACCGAGAAGGGCAGGAAGCGCGCGATGATCTGCGGCGCGCGGAGGGAAACATAGTGCCACAGTTGCGCGTCGCCATTGCCGGCATAGGCAAGGACGTCGCCGGATTCGCCAAGCAGATCCAGCGTCTGAAGCACGAGAACGAGAAGCGCCAGAACGGCGAAGGTGCGCGTCAGGAACAGGCGGGCCATGTACCAGCTGAGCTGGCGAGAGGGGAAGAAATCGAACTGCATGGCTCAGATGCCTCCTTGCGCGGTGACGGCGCGCCGACGGCCGAAGCGCAGCAGTTTGCGCGCTTGCTTGCCGACCTTGGCGAAGGCGAATTCCAGGGCGGCGATCGGCTGGCCGCCAGGGCGGTGCGCGACGACATGATACATCCACAGGATGAGCCCGGCGGTCAGCAGGAACGGTCCCCAGAGCGCGATGATCGGATCGACCTTGCCCAGGGAGCCGACGCCCTGACCATATTCGTTGATCTTGTGATAGGTCACGATGAAGATGATCGACAAGAATACGCCGAGGGCAGAGGTCGACCGCTTGGGCGGAATGGCGAAGGCCAGTGCGGCCAGCGGCAGCAGCAGCATCATCGCGACCTCGACCATGCGGAAATGAAAATTGGCGCGGATTTCATTGCGCAGCTTCGCCGGCGTCGACGGATCGTCGCCCATGACGGCCAGTTCGGGGATCGTCTTTTCCCGATCGACGTTGCGGCCCCGGAACCGCTCGATCTGCGGCAGGTCGATCGGCAGGTCGTGGCTGGAGAAGGACAGGATGCGCGGCGACTTATATTTGGGCGCGTCGTTGACCAGGACCCCATCGCGCAAGCGGAAGATGATGGTGTCGGGATCATCGGTGGCGAGGAAACTGCCCTGTGCGGCTGTCACGGCGACGGTCTGCCCATCCTTGCCCGCCGCGCGAACGAAGATGCCCTGAAGGTTACGGCCTTCGTCCAGGCTGCGCTCGATCCGCAGCGTCATGCGCTTGCCCAGGCTGGTGAACTCGCCGACCTTGATCGAGGCACCGAGGGCGCCCGAACGCAGTTCGAAGCGCAAGGCTTCATAGGCGTGGCGTGAGAGGGGCTGAACGAAGCCGACAATGCCGAAATTGAGCAGGGCCAGCGCGATCGCGAACATATAGGGCACCCGCAGCAGCCGGCCATAGGACAGGCCGACAGCGCGCATGACGTCCAGCTCGGAGGACAGCGCGAGCTTGCGGAAGGCAAGCAGGATGCCCAGCATCAGCCCGATCGGAATGCCGAGCGAAAGATATTCCGGCATCATGTTGGCCAGCATCCGCCACACGACGCTGACCGGCCCGCCTTCCGCCGCGACGAAGTCGAACAGGCTCAGCATCTTGTCCAGCACCAGCAGCATCGCGGAAATGACCAGCGTGCCGAGCATCGGCAGCGCGATCAGGCGGGCGAGATATCGGTCGGTGGCGGTCAGCATTCTCTAAGTGGTCGTCCCATCACCATGATTTGGCCGCAAACCCCCCGCATATGCGGAATCGGCAGAATTAGGTTTGCGGGGCGAACAGGGGCTCGCCGTCCTCGGGCGGCTATAGCTTCACGGAGTTGGATGGTCATGTTCAAAGTTGCGGTGGGTCTGATGTCGGTGGGAGCTTTGTTGGCTGTCGCCCCGGCACTGGCCCGCGGACAGGAGATTGGCAACGATCTCGATCGCTGCGGCGCGTCGGCGAAGGGACCGGCGGTGCTGGTCGACGTGCGCGGATTCTCCGCCCCGACCGGCAAGGTGCGGCTGCAATCCTACCCCGCCACCAAAAGCGCGTGGCTCGCCAAGGGCAGCTGGATCAGCCGGATCGACACCGCCGTTCATCCGAGCAACGGGGGCATGCGGTTCTGCATGCCGATGCCCGAGCCCGGCCGCTATGGCATCGCCGTGCGCCATGACCGCAACGGGAATGGCAAGACCGACATTTCGCGTGACGGCGGCGGTTTTTCCAACAATCCGTCGATCAGCCTATTCAATCTGGGCAAGCCGTCGGTCGACAAGGCCATGATCAAGGTCGGACCTGGCGTGACCAGGATCACCATCAACCTCAAATATATGTCCTGACCCGATGGTCCGCGTAGCGCTCCTGTCCAATCCCAAATCGACGGGCAACCGGCAGAGCCTTCCGCGCGTGCGCAGCTATTGCGCCAGCAACCCTGATATCTTCCATTATGAGGTCGAACATGTCGACCAGATCGGTCGCGCCCTGCAGACGATCGCCCGCGTCGACCCCGTCGTCATCGTCATCAATGGCGGCGATGGCACGGTGCAGGCGGCGCTGACCGAACTCTATCAGGGTGAGCATTTCAAGGGGCGCGTACCGCCTATCGCAGTGCTTCCCAACGGCAAGACCAATCTGATCGCGCTCGATCTTGGCATCCATGGCGATCCGATCAAGGCGCTGGAGAAGATCGTCCAGATCGCCAAGGCGGGGGTCGCCGACCATGTCGTCGCGCGTGAACTGATCGCCTTGTCGGACGGGCAGGCGGAGACGCGGCCGGTACTCGGCATGTTCCTGGGCGGCGCGGGCCTGGCCGATTATATGCTTTATTGCCGCAATCAGATCTATCCGTTGGGACTGTCCAATGGCCTTAGCCATTTTCTGACTGTGCTGGCAGTCCTTGTGTCTCTGATCTTCGGCATCCGGGCGCGCTTCCTGCCGCAATCGAGCCATCCGGTGCGCATATCGCTGATCCGCGACGGGCAGCTTGCCGGGCGTTATGCGGTGCTGATCGTGACGACGCTGGAGCGGTTGCTGCTGGGCGTGCAGGCGGGGGATAGCAAGCGTGGCAACATGAAGCTGATGGCCGTCGACCAGAGCCTGTCGGCCCTGCTGCGGCTCGGCTGGGCAAGCGTTACCCGGCGTGTAGGCAAGGCCAAGATGCAAGGCATCCACCTGGAACAGGGGGACATCATCCGTATCGAAGGCGACCATAGCAGCGTGATCCTGGACGGCGAACTGTTCGAGGCATCGGAAGGCAGGCCGATCGTGCTGCGTTCGACCGAGCCGGTGCCCTTCCTGCGGCTGGCGGCCTGAACCAGCAGCTATGGCCGGAGACGGCTGCCGCAGCTGTTTCGCGGCGTGTTGGAGGATGCGGACCAACGGCGTCAGCGCAGCGCATCAAGCCTTGCACATCAGCACAACCGCTGCACGGAGCCTTCTGTGATCCGGGGAAGAGAATTGTGACCGCGCGACAGCCGCGACCTATCTCTCGATCCGTTAGCCTTTTCGCTTCAGCGCCTCTGCCAGCGAAACCGTGGCGCTGCCTCTTCGCGCAGGCCCGGCCTGACTTGGATCGGGCTTCCAACTGCTAAGATACAGGATCGCCATCTGCTCGGCCGTGCGCCCGTCCGCGTCCGCTGCATCCGCGAAATGCCGTGCCGCTTCCATGAGCGCATCGCGCCGCAGAGGCGGACGGGACGTGAGGACATTGCCCGAGCCCATGCCGCGCAGATCGTGCATGAGCCGGACGATATCGCCATAGCGTACGGTAAGCGTCTCGCTGTCCGCGACAGGCATCGTGAAACCGGCGCGGCTGAGCAGGTCGCCGGCCGAGCGGACATCGACCTGCGGATGGATATGCTGGCCGGGCCGGTCGCCTTCGCCCGCCATCAACGCCGCCCGCAGGCGCGGGAGGGTGCCCGCGCCGGTGAAAGCCGCCAGCATCAGTCCGTCGGGCCTCAGCACGCGCCGCATCAGGATCAGCGCGCCGGGCAGATCGTTGACGCTGTCCAGCGTGCCGCAAGCGATGATCAGATCGAAACTGCCGTCGGCGAAGGGTAGGGCATCCTCGTCCGCCTGCACGCCGTTCTGGCGATGCGCTGCCGCAAAGCCGGGATCGCAGCAGACGACGCGCTTGCCCATTGTCTCCAGCGCTGCACGGGCACTGTCGTCGGGGCAGCCGATGACCAGTGTTTCGGGCAGATCGCGCTTCACATCGGCCAGCCGATCGAGCAGTTCGTCCAGCATCGCCCGATAAAGAAAATCATGGTCGGCGAAACGTTCGACCATGCGGTCCCGTCGGCGGGCGCGCAGGGCGCGATCGAAGATGTCGGGCTGCGTCATGCGGGTCTTGTGCATCGGCGGCGGAGCGGGAACAAGGGCGATCATGCCGCTGAGACCCCTTATGAAGGGCGCGCTGCGTTTCGCGCTCGATTATGCCCTGCCTCCCCGTTGCCCCGGTTGCGGCATCATCGTGGACGGCGACGACGCTTTTTGCCTGAATTGCTGGCGCGACATGGAATTTCTGGGCGATCCCTGCTGCGCGGGCTGCGGCCTGCCGTTCGACCATGACATGGGGGAGGGTGCGGTGTGCGGGCAGTGCCTGGCGGATCCGCCTCCCTTCGACAGTGCGCGAGCGGTGCTCGCCTATGGCGACGTGGCGCGGAAGGTGGCCCTGCGGCTGAAATATGGACGGAGGGTCGGGTTGGCGCGCTTGATCGCCCGGCATATGGCGCGACGGTTGCCGGCGTTCGAAGAGCCGCCGTTGATCGTGCCGGTGCCGCTGCACCGATGGCGGCTATGGTGGCGTGGGTTCAATCAGTCGGCGCTGATAGCCGATCATCTGGGCCGCCTGTCGGGTTTGCCGGTCGACAAGCACGCACTGCTGCGCACGCGCGCGACCCAGCCTTTGCGTGGCATGCATGCGGGGCAACGCGCCAAGGCGGTGCGGGGCGCCTTCGCGCTGGCCGAGGGGCATGGCTTAGAAGGACGGGCGGTGCTGTTGATCGACGATGTGCATACCAGCGGTTCGACGGCGGCGGCCTGCGCGCGCATATTGAAACGCGGGGGGGCTCGCCGCGTTCATCTGCTGTGCTGGACGCGCGCGCTGCCCGATCGAACCGAAGCCTTCGATTGACAAAGCGGCGCTCAGCCACAATTTCGGGCGCAGATGAGGTGAAGGAACAGATGGCGAAGATCGAAATCTATACCAAGGCCTGGTGCGGTTATTGCGCGCGGGCCAAGTCGCTGCTGAGCGGCAAGGGCGTCGCGTTCGAGGAATATGACATCACCATGGGCGGGCCCAAGCGCACTGAAATGCTCGAACGCGCCAATGGCGGAACCACGGTGCCGCAGATTTTCATCGATGGCCGTCATATCGGTGGGAGCGACGACATGGCCGCGCTCGATCGCCAGGGGAAGCTCGACCCGCTGCTTGGATTGTGAAGGCGATGCGCGCCGCGATCTTCCAGATGACGAGCGGTATCGATCCTGCCGCCAACGGTGCGGCCATCGCGCAGGCGGTCGCTCAAGCCCGAAGTGAAGGCGCGGACATGCTGTTCACGCCGGAGATGGCGGGCTATCTTGATCGGGATCGCGGTCGGGCAAGCGCGACATTGCGGCGCGAGTCGGGCGATCCAGTGCTGGCGCAGGTGCGCGATGCCTCGGCGCGGCACGGATTATGGGTGCATCTCGGATCCCTGCCGCTCAAGGATGAGCGTGCCGACGGTCGCTGGGCCAATCGCAGCTTCATGATCGACGCGGCCGGGGAAATTCGTGCGCGCTACGACAAGATCCACCTGTTCGACGTCGATTTGCCCAGCGGCGAAAGCTGGCGCGAGTCATCGGTCTATGGGCCCGGCGAGCAGGTGGTGGCCGTCGATACTCCGTGGGCGCGCATGGGCCTGTCGGTCTGCTATGACATGCGCTTTCCCGACCTCTATCGCGCTCTGACCAACGCCGGGGCGACGGTGCTGCTGATGCCGGCGGCCTTCACTGTTCCGACCGGGCAGGCGCATTGGCATATATTGTTGCGCGCGCGGGCGATCGAGGCGGGCTGCTTCGTGATCGCCGCCGCGCAGACGGGGCGCCATGCGGACGGGCGTGAGACTTATGGGCATAGCCTGATCGTTGATCCATGGGGCGACATAGTGCTCGACATGGGGGAGGAGGCAGGACTGGCTCTTGCCGACATCGACCTGTCGCGCATAGAGGAGGTGCGTGGGCGGGTGCCCGCGATCGCCAATCGGCGTATCATAGCCGCGGATGTGACAGTGTCGTGATTGTTTTCGATCTCAAATGCAATGACCATGGCCATGTGTTCGAAGCGTGGTTCGGGTCGAGCACGGATTATGACGAGCAGCGCGCCCGTGGCCTGCTCAGTTGTCCGTTTTGCGGCGATGTCCAGGTCGAAAAGGCGCTGATGGCGCCCGCAGTCTCGCCCAAGGGAAACAGTCGCAATGCCGAACCCCAGCAGCCTTTGGCGGAAAACTTGCCCGTTGTGGCCACCGGTGATGAAGGCCGGCTGCGTGAATTGATGCAGGCCATGGCGCAGGCGCAGGCGAAGGTGCTGGAAGGATCGACCTGGGTTGGAAGAGGCTTCGCCGAGCACGCAAGGGCGATGCATTATGGCGAAAAGGATCATTCCAGCATTCACGGCGAGGTCGCGCCCGATGAAGCACGGGCGCTGATCGCCGAGGGCGTAGAAGTGGCGCCCCTGCCTTTTCCCGTGGTTCCGCCTGAAGCGAAGAATTGACCCCGCCGCTTGTGCGGAATAGAGCGTCAGCGGCGCGCCCATAGCTCAGCAGGATAGAGCGTCGGATTCCTAATCCGAAGGCCACAGGTTCGAATCCTGTTGGGCGCACCACTCATTGCTAAGTTCTTGAAAAAGAACGAAAATATTTCGGTTGAGCCGTTAGATGATAGCTTTTTTGCCGCTTCGGCGCCAAGGGGCATCCTCATCGTTTGTCGGTGTCCAGTGCCGTCATTTGTCCTTTTGTTATCTGGGCCGATAATGGGATGACGAATGTTGGGGGTATTAAGTTCGAATATTACGCGATGCACCACGCATTGTTAAGTTATTGATTCGCGAAAGCTGTCGCTTTCAATAGTGGATGTCGCCTTGGCTCCCGGAGGGCGCGCGCTTGTCAGGTCCCCGGTGTCAGCGTCAAAGTGATAGTATCCGAATAGGCGCCAGCGATCTTGCCGGAAGGCAGTCCGCCCGACAGAGTGAGGATTAGCGGCCAGTTCATCCCCGCTACCCCCGCGCGAGTCTGGTTAGTTAGATTCGTGCCGTTCGCGACAGGCGTGCCGTTGAGCGTCATCGAGTAAGGGATCGACGCGTTGGCCGGGAAAGGTGGGACAGCGCCAGCAAGGACCATCTGATTGTCCCTCAACGTAGAGACGCCGACGTTGATCGAGCTAGTGCTTCTCAGGCCGACTTGGAGCTGCTGCGTTGTTGTAGTGAAGTTCCCGAAATTGATCGTCTGCGGGCCTGCTGTCGTGATGCTGACAACTTTCTTAATTCTGACTGGAAGGATGAAAGCAGGAACACCCAAATCCGAGGGCGCATTCCCTGCACCAGTGCCGTTTGTGTTGTTGTCATAACATTGGACGGAATATTTTAGCGATTCTGAGAAAACTGTATCGCCGATGAAGTCGGTTGTCGTGTTGGGGATGATAAACGAAAGAGTAGTGGATGCGGTAGAACCGGAAAAAACCCCGAGCGCTCCCGCCCCATTGGAGATATTGGAAGAAGGCGAAACTATTAAAGCGCCATCGTTTGCTTTAATCTCGTAAATCGGGCCGGATTGACCTAGCTTGACAGGGGTTCCGGCGTCATTGTCAGCGAATATTATCCGGACCGATTTGGCGTTGCTGTCGATCCTTGTGAAATTGGCAGTTATCGACAGGGTTGGGTAGTTCCCATTGATGGGATCGAAATCTTGAAAAGTTGGCACCGAAAAACTCACCGTCGCGCAATTCGCCGCCATCGCCGGTTGCGCAATCCCAAAGGCGAGCGCCACCCCCGCCAGCTTCATCCACTTGCTCATCGCTCACCCTTTCTTGCTGTCACCGGATGCAGGTCGCCGACGCGAACGGTTCCGGTTGGATCATCCTGAATCTCAATCTCGTAAATTGTCGGTGGCTCGGTGGGCATTTCGATGCGCCACCGGCCCGGCCGCAGGCCTTGTGCGCCGAACTTGCCCGTGCGCGATGTGAAGATGGTCGTCGCGGGCCGCTTGGGCGCGCCAAGGTCAATCGCCTTGCCCGCCAGCAGCGATATCGGATCGCCATCGCTTCCCAGCAGGCGGCCAATCACCAGCAGATGATAATCCGACCCCACCGTCAGCTTGTAGCCAGCGCGGTAGGGCGGCAGCAGGCCGACATTGCCGGCGCCCAGATCATAGCCCGCGGGCGCTTCGGGCACGTCATAGATCAGCAGCCTCGGCGAATGGGCGCTCAAGCCCCCTTCCAACGCCGCGCCGAGCAGCCCCGACCGCGCATTTTCGCTCTTGTCCTGCGGATCGAGCCGCAGCGGCTTGCCGCGAAGGCTGCTGTGCGTGCTGGCGATCAGGAAACTGTCCTGAACCGGCCGGCCAAGCGCAAGCGCGCCATCCGCGAAGGCGAGGGAGGTGCCGACCCGCAAGGATGTGCGCATGTCCCGGATCGACCCGCCACCCGTATCATAAGTGGCGATCTGGCTGACGCCCAGCTCCGCCCGGTTCGCCGTATAGGTGCCGTTGCCGTTGAACGAGGCCCCCCTCGGATCACGCGTGAGGTCCAGGCTGCCGCTCCACGCGCCGATCCCACGTCCGCCAGAGCTTTGGAACGTGGACTTGACGACGCCCCGGCTGTCCGCGTCCACCTGCCCATAGGAACGCCCGCCAAACCGCTTGCGCAGCCCGAAGCGTATGAGGGCGCTGTGACCGCTTCGTCCGCGCTCGAACTGAATATCGCTGACCAGCGACAATCCCTCGGCGATCCCAATGCCGCCGCTCGCGCGCAGGCTGTAGCGATGCTCCTTCTGCACCCGGTCTTTGGAATATTGGCCGTCCAGGGTAAGGAACGCGTCCCTTCCGAAGGTGAGTGAATATCCCGCCGAAACCCGCATCGCCATCGGCTCTCGCAGCAGCAGCACGCCGGGAATGGCGAAATCCGCGCTGCGCACTTCGATCAGGCCGCGCAGCGACTGCGATCCTTCCCCGCTTCCTTCCTGGATCAGCTTTTCGAAACTGGCCGACGCCGCATAGCCGGTTCGCCCGTCCCGCTGGCTGACCGCGACTTCCGCGCCGATCAGGCCGAGGCCGCTGCCCGCCAGCAGTTCCAGACCCGCCTGCTGCGCATTGCGATCGGCCTGGAAGTTCAGCCCGGTTGTCAGCCGCTGGCTCAACCCCCGCCGCACAAAGCCCGACGCCGACCAGTCATTGGAATAGGCGATCCCCGCGCGTGTGGGCCGCGCATAGACGCCCGCAAAGGCAGAAAATTCCGTCAGTCCCGGATCGAGCAGCGATCGATTTGAATAGAGGTTGAACTCGACAAAGCGGCGCTTGCCCGTTTCATCCTCGATCTGCAGCCGGACATCATTCGCGCCCTCGGCCAGTGGGAAGTCCTGCAGCGTGTAGTTGCCCGGCTGCAGCAGCTTGCGCTCGACCGTGCGGCCGTTGACTATCGTCTCCACGGTGCTTGGCGCGAACAGGGAGAAGCTCTGCGATCCGGTCGACCGGACCTCGCGCTGCGGTTGCAGGATGCTGTAGATGCGCGATACCGACAGGCCGCCGGCCGTCGGTGTGCTCTGGAAACTCGTGCCGAAGGGCCGGACGTCCCCGAGCGCCCAACGCATCGTCCGGTCGAGATCATCATAGATCAGCCGCGTGCCCGTGCGGCGCAACAGCGGTTCGCCCCTCCGCAAGGACAGATAACCCTCCATCTCCGTCACTACGCCGAGTAGCCGCGCCGCGCCATCCATCAGCGCGACCGGTGGTGCGATGCCGCGATCAGGGCCGCGTTCCACCAGATCGACCGCGGATCGCAGGTTGATATATGCGCTAACGCTGGCGGGCTGGAGCGTCGCGCTGCCCATGTCATTCGCCGCCTTTAGGCTCATCGCGCTGGTACGCCGCGCGGTGACCGGGATGGCGAGGGAGAGCGCCAGCTTCTGGCTGTCGTAGCTGAGCGAGATATTCTCCGACGCGAGCTGCTGCGCAGTCACGCTGTCCGATGCGCCAATGGCGGCCTTGAGCCGGGCCAGCACATCCGGCTTCAGGATCGGATCCAGCATCTGCATCAGCCGTGGGGTCGCGACGGACAGGCTGTCGTCCGGCGCAACTGCCAAGTCGATATCGCCCAGATAGGTTGGACCGTCCGTCACCGGCACGATGAAGCGCAAGATGCGCTTGGTCGGGTTGATCCTGACCGGAGCCGGCGCGGGCGCGACTTCAGCCGCCATCGCTTGAGGCACCGCGTCTGCTGCCAACGTCAATGCACCCCCCCGGCCCCTGATCAGGAGGGATATGGACGCGCCGGTCCGCAGCGCGGGATCGCGCGGCCCGGAAGCAAGGGCGAGTTCATTGCGCGCGCTCATCCAGCAACGCGGCGCTGAACGTGCCGTCCTTCGGTGCGCCCTCGACAGGGACGGTGACGGTGCGGGTCTGGCCGGTGGCGACCAGGCCATAGCCGACCATCTGCTGGAACTCCGCCCCGCTGATCATCTTGGAGAAGATCTCCGTCCCCGCGGCGTTCGTCTCGCTGATCTTCAGCCGGTGCTGGCTGATATAGCCATGCGCTTCGCCGTCATTGGCAACCTGCACGGCAATGGCGGGCTTGTCGCCTTCACCCTTGGCCGCAGCAACCGACTTGATGGCCAGTTCCGGCTTCTTGTTGGGCGACGACACGCTGACGAGAACCTGAAAATTATAGACGATCTGCACTGCAGACTGACCTTCGGGCAGTTTCACCGGCAGCTGGTTGACGCTCACATAATAATGTTTGCTCGTTGCCAGCTCGGGATCGCCGATCCACTGGACGCGGAAGGTCTGCGTCTGTCCGGCGGGGATCAGCGCTGTGGGCGGAGCGACCAGCAGGTCGTCCGCGCTGCCATTGCCCGGCTGGAAACCGGTCGGCGTAGGGTCAAGCGCCGTGACCGTGATCTCCACAGGAAGCGGCCCTGCGCCGGTATTGGTCACCGAAATATTCGCGACCACGCCCCGCCCAGCGGTCTGCAGATCGACCATGACCGGCGAAACCGTGGTAGCGAGCGCCGACGACGCGCCAAGCGCCCCCATCAGCCCGGCGGCCGCAGCGCCCAAGGTCAAGAAATGTCTATAAAGGCGCATGTTCGAAAACCCCCGCAAGTCTCGACTAATTCGGTGACAGTGAAACGGTGATGGTGGCCGAATAGGGGCCATCTACAAGCTTGCTGCCGTTGCCGTTCGATCCGACAACCGACGTGAAGTTGTTCACCGTGACGGTGATGTTGCCTGCCTTGGCCGAATTTTGCGTTTGCGCGGGGCTGGCATAGGTCGCGCCCGTTCCGATCGGCAGCGTTTCCCCGGTCGTGATGCTTGCGGGCGTGAGCGACCATCCGCTTGCGGTAGCGGTGAAGTTCGCCGTCTGGCTCTGCCCGTTGGGCACGCTCGCATTGGCGGGATTGCGCCGCAGCGCCTTGGCCGAGACTCTGATGCTCGACGGGCCGCTGCACATGACGTTGGAGATGGTCCAGCTCTTGTTGTTGAGACTGGTGTCGAGCTTGCCGTTCGGCCCCACGGTGGTCGAGACAATCAGCGGCTCGATATTGGTACCGAGCGCGCAACTTGAGCTGACTCGCCCCGTGACCGCATAGGTGCTGCGTTGAGGGGCGGCATGCGCGGGCATAAGCGCCGCGCATGCCGGAATGGCGAACGTAACAGATGCAAGTTTCCGCATCATTCCTCCACCCCTCACCAGCATTCCCTGCCTTAAACGGTCGGCGTGAGCGTTACAGTGATCGAGCCCTCATAGTCACCGGCGAGGGGCTTGGTGCCTGCGGCTACGTTGGGAGCAGTTGCCTTCACAACCAAACCCGAGAATGCGCCAAGGGAGGTGCCCGACGACTTGTCGCCGGTTACGGTAACGGCGCCCGCCACGATTTCAGGAGTGAAGGACACAACGCTAACAAACCCTGCCGGCGGCGTCCCAGTGTAATTCTTCTTCGACAGATCAGCGTGTGCGACCTGGATGGTGGTGCCCACCCCATTGCAATACGCACCGGTGTCGCTTGCCTGCTTAGTGGTGGCATCGAGAGTGCCGGTGCTGTCAACGAGATTGCCGAAGGCGATCGTGCCCGTGGTGTTCGCAGAACAGATAGCGCCGACATTCCCCGTCACGGTGTAAACGGCAACCGAATCAGCAGCCATCGCAGGCGTTGCGCCGAGGGCGGTGAGGGCCACCGCCGCCATCAGAATCTTCTTCATGCTCTTTTCCTTCTCACAGACTGATTGACATTTGGTGACCCGGAAAGGCCGGGACAGCTGGACCCTGTTTGCAGAGCATGGCTGTGGGTGAAGACCGGGCGCGTCATGGCACGCTCGCGATCGAAACGGTGATGGTGTCGCTGTAGCTGCCTGCGATCAGGCGCTGCGCGGGCAGCGACCATGTGGCGGTCAGCGTTGCGGTCTTGTTATTGGCCGTCTTTCCGCCTGACGAAAGACCGCTGCTGTTGGCGGGCGACAAAGCGCAGCCCGACTGACCGGCAACCAGTTGTGCGGAGCTGCAAGTCGCGCTCACGTTACCGCCATCGTCCAGCGGAACGGCCATCGCCAGTGAATAGGGCACGGTGTTGGTGAAGTTTGCCGGAGCAACGGTGCTGGTCTTGATTGCGCCGTTGGCGGACGTCGCGTTGATCTTGAACCCGGCATTGCAATTGACGGTCGCGGTGCCGGTGACGTTGCCGCCCGCGCTGAGAGTGGCGGGGCCGAAATTGCTGGCCACCGTGATCCCGCAACCGCCCACGATCGTGCCGGTTGCGGTGATCGTCAGGCTGTCTGCCTTGGCCGGTGCAGACGCGCTGAAAGCAAGCGCGCACGCCACCATCGCCCCCTGAAACCGAGCCCCCACGCGCTTCCCCCCGAAATCGCCTCTGCGAATCTGATTTGTAAAATATAACTTAAGATTTTTATTTGGCAATAAACCTATGACTAATGATTTATGGTTATTGTTCCGTTTTGGGATGACTAAAGTAATCTTGGTCCAGATATATTAATCTATTCGGCATATATCGTAAGATATATCTAGAACATCCACTGAGCGGATGGCGCTGAAGTCCTTTCATATTCATTCGGGACATGGCAGCGGAGGCGGGCTGTCGTTCCAGCGCGTTATCGTCTTGCCGTCGACCCAATTGCCGGCACAGATGTTTCTCCGCCGCGGCGGCCCCTTTTTGGCTGATGTTGGACGGTGATTTTCGGCGTGGTCAGTCTTCCCCAGGTATTATGTCCGTTGGAGACGGCCTTGATGTTCGCCGACCGAGTATCGATCTTTTTTCCTACCTGACCGAGCCTGCTTTTGGTTCACCACTCAATACAGGTCGTAAAGTTCGCGACAAAATTCGATCCAGAAAGACCGTGAGCGGCCGTTGCCAGCGCGTTTCGACCAATTGATACATCAATGTGGCGAGCAGTGAAGTGGTAACGACTGCAACAAAGACACGAAGCGTGAAGCTGGGGATCATTGTAGAAAGTTCTCGGATCACCACCAAGCCGATATTCTGATGAACAAGATAAAGAGAGTAGCTGAACATGCCAACAAATATCACCGGCTTGGGGAACCGCAACTGTGGCATTCTCAAAATGCAGAACGACACGGCCATGGTCACCAGCATGATCATTTCGATGTCGCTCGAGCGGGGCGTGGACCAGAGCAGCACGGCGGCTACAGGGACTAATGTCGTTCGGATCCGTTGGGAAAGGCGTGGCCACTCGAACGCGATGATGCCAACCAGGAACTGAGGCGCATAATTGGCGATCAGAACGAACTCGGCGAACAGTGACGCAACATGCCCTGCATGACCGAAATAGCCTTCGAGCGATAACAACAAGGCGCCGAAACCGGATAGTACAGACCATGCTATACTGATATGCTTTCCTTTTAGGATAAAATACAACAATCCTATCCAGAAATAAAATTTCATTTCGACAGCGAGTGACCAGTAAACATTATCAACCATCTTCATAGACGGGATCATGTTGACCCAGAAGATATTTGATACCGCGGTCCACCAACCTGCCTCACGCTCACTCAGCCCGAACAGGCTCACGATCGTGGATGTCAGCAGGATCCCCGCGATGTAGGCTGGTTGTATCCGCGCCACCCGCTTCGCCCAGAAGTTTTCGATCCGACCGGCGCTTTCAAGGGTCATGAAGATGCAGAACGCGCTGACGGAGAAGAAAATATCGACACCGAGCCAGCCTAATTGGAATGTGAAGGGGATGGGCGCGTCTGTACGGTAGTAAGCCGCGTCAAATCGCGCTGTGTAGTGATAGAGAACCACGCTCGTGATCGCGACGGCTCGCAAAAAATCGAGGTTCTGGAGACGGGTTGCCCCTTGGCCTTCTTTCCGAACTGAGGAAGCCTCGCAGCGCATGTGCATGTGATATTTCCTCGAGTAAGAAAATGCT
>DATEDR010000395.1:0-4748 GCA_035281605.1 Sphingobium sp. | reverse complement strand
GCTGCCCGCTCCCACGCCGAGCGCGATGACCAGTCCGAGGAAGGGGAGCATACCGATCCGGCCCCACGCCAGCGCGGCGAGCAGCGCGATGACGACAAGGCCAACCGCCGCCGGAACGATCAGGCGTCCCGCGACTTCGCGTATCTTGTCGCGGCGCCAGCGCGTCAGCGGCCCAGCCGCCATGACCACCATCAGCATCAGCGCGATCGGCCCCGCGATGCGATCGAAATAAGGTGCACCGACGGAAACTTTGTGCCCGAACGCCTCGGTCATCAGCGGATACAGCGTCCCGATCAGCACCAGCCCCAGGATGACCGACAGGAGAAGATTGTTGACCACCAACATGGTTTCCCGGCTGACCAGTTCGAACGGGGCGCCCTCGCGCACCGCGCCGACCCGCCACCCGAACAGCGCCAAGGCCCCGCCGATATAGAGGCCGAGCAGGACGAGGATGAAGGTCCCCCGCTCCGGATCGACCGCGAAGGCATGGACACTGGTCAGGATGCCCGACCGGACGAGGAAGGTGCCCACCATCGACATGGAAAAGGCGATCACCGCCAACATGACCGTCCAGGCCCTCAGCGCGTCCCGAGTGGCGAGGACCGTCACGCTATGAAGCAGCGCCGTCGCGGCAAGCCAGGGCATGAGAGAGGCGTTTTCGACCGGGTCCCAGAACCACCAGCCACCCCAGCCCAGCTCATAATAGGCCCAATAGCTGCCTGCGGTTATGCCGAGCGTCAGCAAGATCCAGGCGCCCAGAACCCAGGGACGCATGGCCCGGGCGAAGGAGGCGTCGACCTGCCGGGTCAGCAGCGCGCCGACGGCAAAGGAAAAGGCCACTGAAAGGCCGACATAACCGAGATAGAGAGTCGGTGGATGGAAGGCGAGCCCCGGGTCCTGCAACAGGGGATTGAGGCCCTGCCCGTCCGCCGCCGGCGGATCGATGCGGGCGAAGGGATTGGAAGCGAACAACAGGAAAGCGTAGAAGCCAAGGCTGATTGCTGCCTGGCCGCCCAGCGTCGCCATATGGGTGTCGCGACGGAGCGCTCGTTCGAACAGGGCCACTGCCGCGCCGGCAACGCCCATCACCGTCACCCACAGCAGCATGGATCCTTCATGATTGCCCCAGGTGCCAGCGAATTTGTAGAGCCACGGCTTCATAGAATGGCTGTTGGTAGCCACCAGCAGGACGGACATATCCGATCGCAGGAACAACGTGATGAGCAGGACGAACGCGATCGCCGTCAATAGACCCTGGGCGACGGCAACGGGGCGCACCGCGCCCAGCAGCTCGCCCTTTCCTCCGGCGAGCCCGAAGGCGACGAGGGCGAGTTGCAGCAACGCCAGTGCCGCAGCCAGCCACAGCGCAGCCAGGCCCGCTTCGGCGATCATGCCGGCTTCTCCATTGGATCGAGCAAATGGATTGCTGAGACGGAACTCACCGCGCGCCCTTCATTTCGTGGGTGGTCTCATTGTAGGTCATGCCCTTCAGTTCGCGCGGCATATAGCGTTCATCATGCTTGGCGAGCAGGTTGGTTGCGACAAAGGTGCCTCCAGGATCGAACGCGCCCTCGGCCACCACGCCCGACCCTTCGCGAAACAGGTCGGGTGCTATACCCTTGAAAAGCGCGGGAACCGTCGCCTTGCCGTCGGTCACGTTGAACCGGATGGTGACGCCGTCGGCCAAGCGTTTCAGGCTGCCCTTGACCACCATGCCGCCCAGGCGGATGGCCTTGCCCGGTTCGACGCCCTTTGCCCGGACGTCCGCAGGCGCATAAAAATAGGCGGCCTCGTCACGAAGCGCCGATGCTGCCAGCAGCCCCGCGCCGACAAGCGCCGCGAGCGCGACGAGCGCCAGGAGCAGCCGCTGATGCTTCGCCTTCATGACCGCTCCGACACTCGCTGCGCCGCCGTTTCCGCGCTGCGCATGGCCCGCCAGCATTGCAGGCACAGCAGGCATGTGCTGGCGAAGGTCAGCGCGTAGGCGCCGATGACAAAGGCCCATTGGTTCATGAAATCTAGCCTCGCGCCAGCCGTTGCATCCGCGCCTCGACCTTGTTGCGCGCCAGAATCGTCCGCATCCGCATCAGCACGATGGCAGCGAACAGCAGGGTAAAACCGGTCAACGTGAACCCCAGCGGCCATAGCAGCGACATGTCGATGCTGGATCCCCGCATGGTGATGCTGGGCCCCTGGTGCAGGCTGTTCCACCAGACGACGGAACGGTTGATGATCGGGATATTGACCGCGCCCACAAGGCCGAAGATCGCCGTGACCGGACTGACGCCGCCCTGATCCTGCCGCGCGCTGGCGTTGGCGAGCGCGATATAGCCCAGATAAAGAAAGAGAAGGACCAGCATGGAGGTCATCCGGCCGTCCCATTCCCACCAGGTGCCCCAGGTCGGCCGGCCCCATATCGATCCGGTCGCAAGGCAGATAGCCGTGAACAAGGCGCCGGGCGCGGCGATGGCTCGCCCCGCAACCGCCGCCAGAGGATGGCGCCATACAAGCTGCATCAGCGCGGCGATCGCGATGCCGCTCCACCCCGCCATCGCCAGCCATGCAGCGGGCACATGTATATAGAGTATCCGGACGGTTTCGCCCTGCAGGTAATCCGCCGGCGTCACGAAGAGGCCGCAGGCCGCGCCTGCCAGCAGCAAAGCAAGCCCCGGCCAGAACAGCCAGGCGGTCAGCGGCCTTGCAATCTTCAGAAAGCGGGCAGGATTGGCGAAACGATGCATGTGGACAGGCTCTTTAGCCGCGCGCACTCCTCAGCGCCAGTGGGCGTTTATCCCGTGCCATCCGTCCCGAGATCCGGTATGAAGGTCTCGCGCCGCCGCTTTTTTGTTACAGGCAGGCGACAAATGATTATCGAATCCCTATATGCGCGCGCATAACGCCCTTCGTGGCGAACAGGATCGGCTATGGACCCGCTCGCACCCATGTTTACGACAAACCCGTTCGACGACGACAAGCTGCGTGAAGAATGCGGCATTTTCGGCATTTTCGACGCCGAAACCGCTTCGGCCATCGTGGCCCTTGGCCTTCACGCCTTGCAGCATCGCGGCCAGGAAGCGGCCGGGATCACCAGCTGGGACGGCCATGATTTCCACACCCATCGGGCGATGGGGCATGTCGCCGGCAATTTCGACCGCGACGAGGTGATTCGAGGCCTGCCCGGCAACTCCGCCTGCGGCCATGTGCGTTATTCGACGACCGGCGAAACCTCACTGCGCAATGTTCAGCCGCTCTATGCCGAACTCAGCTCCGGCGGATTCGCAATCGCGCACAACGGCAATATCTCCAACGCGATGAAGCTCCGGCGTGAGCTCATCCGTCGCGGTTCGATCTTCCAGTCGACGTCCGATACGGAGGTCATCATTCATCTGGTGGCGACTTCCACCTACCGTACCCTGCTCGACAAGTTCATCGACGCGCTCAAGCAGGTCGAAGGCGCCTATTCCCTGATCGTCATGACGCCCGAAGGCATGATCGCCTGCCGCGATCCGCTGGGCATACGGCCCCTGGTGATGGGCAAGCTGGGCGATTCCATCATCTTCGCGTCCGAAACCGTCGCCTTCGACGTTGTAGGGGCCGAGCATGTCCGCTCAATCGATCCCGGCGAGTTGGTCATCGTCACGCATGACGGCCAGGTTCGCAGCCATCGCCCCTTTGGCGAGGTCCATCCGCGTCCCTGCATTTTCGAACATGTCTATTTCAGCCGGCCCGATTCGATCGTCGACGGCTCCAGCGTCTATTCCGTGCGCAAGGCCATCGGCGCGCAACTGGCGATAGAAAATCCGGTCGAGGCCGACCTGATCATCCCGGTGCCCGACAGCGGCGTTCCTGCCGCCATCGGCTATGCCCAACAGTCGGGCATTCCGTTTGAACTGGGGATCATCCGCTCCCACTATATCGGACGCACCTTCATCCAGCCGGGCGAGAAGGTCCGACATCTGGGCGTCAAGCTCAAGCACAACGCGAACCGCGCGCTGATCGCCGGAAAGCGCGTCGTCCTGGTCGACGATTCGATCGTCCGGGGAACGACCAGCCTGAAGATCGTGCAGATGATGCGCGAGGCCGGGGCCAAGGAAGTGCATATGCGCATCGCCAGCCCGCCCACCCGCCACAGCTGTTTCTACGGCGTCGACACGCCTGAGCGGACCAAGTTGCTCGCGCACCGGCTGGACGTGGGCGGGATGAAGGATTTCATGCATGCCGACACCCTGTCCTTCATTTCAATCGACGGTCTCTACAAGGCTGTGGGCGAAGCCAAGCGCGCGGATATCCGCCCGCAATATTGCGATGCCTGCTTCACCGGCGATTATCCGACGTCGCTGACCGATCAGGACGAGGTCGTGGTGCAGAACCAGCTCGAACTGCTCGCCGAGCGGGTGGTCTGACGCAAAGCCGCTTAGGGGTGGCCGGCAGGCCGGTCGCCCTTTTTCTCCCCCACATTGAACAGCCTTTCGACATTCGAAGGGCGTACGGGATGCCTCATGTCCACCCAACCTCTTTCCGGTAAGCTAGCCCTCGTCACGGGCGCCAGTCGGGGCATCGGCGCGGCGACAGCCGAGACGCTGGGCGCGGCAGGGGCGCATGTGATCCTCACCGCCCGTACCGCCGGCGGCCTTGAGGAAGTAGAGGAGCGCGTTCACCAGGCCGGAGGCAGCGCGACGATCGCGCCGCTCGACCTGATCGACGGTGAAAGCATCGGCCGCCTTGCCCAAGCGATTTCCGGCCGCTGG
>DATEDR010000394.1:0-4149 GCA_035281605.1 Sphingobium sp. | reverse complement strand
CCCGAAGGCCGCGTGTCTGATGTGCAGCGTCGGCAGATGACGACCGTTCGCGCCCCCAACGTCCACAACATCGCGATCGAGGGCAGCTTCGACGACGCCCAGGCGCTGGTGAAGGCGATGTTCAACGACGCAGCCTTCTCGCGGCGCTTCAACCTGTCGGCGGTGAACAGCATCAACTGGGCGCGGCTGATGGCGCAGGTCGTCTATTATTTCTACGCGGCGGTGCGCCTGGGCGCGCCGGAGCGCCAGATTGCCTTTTCTGTGCCGACCGGAAATTTCGGCGACGTGTTTGCAGGCTATGTGGCGGCTCAGATGGGCCTGCCGGTCGCCAAGCTCGTGGTCGCGACCAATGTGAACGATATTCTGCACAGGGCTCTGGCAGACGGCGACTATAGCCAGGGGCAGGTCGTCCAGACCGCCACGCCCAGCATGGACATTCAGGTCAGCTCCAATTTCGAGCGGCTGCTGTTCGACGCCGGCGGTCGCGATGGCGCGGCGCTGGCGGCGCAGATGAAGGGGTTCGAGACGAGCCGGGCGATGCGCCTCACCAACGCGCAGCGGGACGGCGCGGCGCAGCTCTTCACGTCCGCCCGCGTCGATGGCGACGGCATGAACATGGCGATCCGCTGGGCGCTCGACGCCGCCGGGCAGGTGATCGATCCGCATAGCGCCATTGGCCTGGGGGCTGCGCGGTCGCTGGAGATTGATCCGGAAATAGCTGTCGTGACTCTGGCGACCGCGCATCCGGCGAAGTTCCGCGATGCCGTCGAGCGCGCGACCGGCCTGCGTCCGCCGCTGCCGGCGCGGATGGGGGACCTGTTCGCGCGCGAGGAGGCCTATGCCAAGCTGCCCGCGACGTTCGAGGCGATCACCGCCTATGTCGCGGAGCGCGCCACCCCCCGGGCATGAAGCTAGACACGCTCATTGGAGAGCCGTGGGCTGACTATGGGCTGATCGATTCGGGCCATGGGCGCAAGCTGGAGCGCTATGGCCGCTATCGCTTCATTCGCCCCGAACCGCAGGCAATGTGGGCGCCATCCACCGAGAATTGGCGCGCCGACGGCGAATTCGTGCCTGGCTCCGACGAGGAGGGCGGCGGGCGCTGGGTTCATCCCCAGCCGGTGCCGCAACAGGGTTGGCCGCTCCGCTGGAACGAGGTGACGTTCCAGGCCAGTTGCACGCCATTTCGCCATCTAGGCTTCTTCCCCGACATGGCCCCGGTCTGGAGCTGGATGCGCGAGCAGGTTGCGGACAAGCCCGAACCGCAGGTCATGAACCTGTTCGGCTATACCGGCGTAGGTACGCTGGCGATGGCGGCATCGGGCGCGCAGATGGTCCATGTCGACGCTTCCAAAAAGTCGGTGGCCCAGGCCCGGGCCAATGCGGCTGCTTCAGGGATGGAAGACCGCCCGATCCGCTGGATCGTCGATGACGCCGCCAAATTCGTCAGCCGCGAAGTGCGGCGCGGGCGACGCTATGACGGCATATTGCTCGACCCGCCCAAATATGGTCGCGGCCCGGACGGGGAAATCTGGCGGCTGGAGGAGGATCTGCCGGCGCTTATCGCCAATTGCCGCCAACTGCTGGATGCGGACAGCCGGTTCCTCTTCCTCACCGTCTATGCGGTGCGCATGTCGGCGCTGGCCATCGGGGAACTGCTGCGGCAGGCATTCGCCGATCTTCCCGGTTCCGTGGAAGCGGGCGAACTGGCGGTGCGGGAAGAAGCGCGGGGGTTGCTGCTGCCTACCGCCATCTGGGCGAAATGGCGGCGGTAAAGGGCTGCTCATGCGCTGCGCAGGTCGCGGGTTTCGACCATTTTTTGTCATTCAGGGCGGGTTTGGCCTTACCCGATTGCGGACATTCTACCCGCCGCTAGAATGTCCCGATGATCGCCAAAATACCTCCGCATCACATATGGCTAGCGTTTGCGTTGCTCAGCACAATGTGCGCCCTCGTCCGCTATTTTGACCTGTCAGCTACCGTCTACACAATTTCCTACGGCGCCCTTACCTCTATCGGCCTAGGGGCGGCGATCTATCTTACGCTCCAAGTCAGACGGTCAATGCGCATCAACAGCGACTTATTCATCGCGACCCTTGCGCCATCTTTTTTGCTGTTCATCGACCTGTCCAGCAATTGGCGGGTCTTCTGCCTTGGTTATTACGCTGGTTGCCATACTGGAATGGAGACGGCAACGTGTAGCTCGCAACATCGGGTGACGACCATTTGTTGCCCTTCAGTTCAGCGTCATGACTTCCTGATTGCAGACGGGCAAGCAGCATGTGATTAGCAGCCGTTACGAACTGGAGTGACCATGGACGAACGAGTGATCCCTGCTGCTGCGCTACGCGACGCTGACGCTTGGGAACCTCTCCGCGTGTGGATTGCGGAGCAGAGGCTCCATTGCTCATTGAAGGTAGGCGTTTATGAAGAGAACGGCCCCATGCCCGAAGACACAGCTTGGGGCATTATACTGGCGGATGTAGCTAAACACGTCGCTGACGCGCTGGCCAAAGAGGGACTGCGAAACCCTGATGCCGCCCTTCGCGAGATTTTTAGGAGCTTCGCTTCCGAACTGGAAGAACCGACATCGAGCGCGTCTGGAGACTTCATAGACTGAAGGTTCGGTCAGCTTTCGCATTATTAAATCCAAAAGCAGACATTCCACTGCCCACCCCTTTTGGTCATTCCGCGAAAGGCGAGGCGAGGCACGGACTCGCCTCGCCATCTCAGGGGATGAAGCGCGACTGGCCTGAGGCCCCAGCGTCTGGTTCGCTACTCTTCGGGTCGATGGGTGACGTCCTGGGGGAACTCCCATCCACCGTCAGCCAACATTCGCTTCAGACCATTCCTCCTTCATCCACGTTGACAGCGGCTCCCATTGCATCGAAAAAGAACATATAGTGAACATATATGCTCGATTCGATCACCACTCTTGTTGCCCTCAAGCGGCGCATCGCATCGCTGGAAGCTATTCCGGCTGCGAAGCCCGATGGCCATGTGGCGACCGGGCATGCGTCACTGGACCAGGCGTTCGGCGGCGGATTTGCGCGAGGACGGGTGCATGAGCTGTTCGGGAGTCCCGAAGAGGAAGGGGCGGCCGCCGGCTTTTCGCTGATCCTGGGGCATCTTGCCGCGGGGCCGGGGCCGCTCGTCTGGCTGCGGGCGGCCAAAGGAGCGGCGGGAAAGCCCTATGGCCCTGGCCTTGCCGCGCTGGGACTGGATCCCGCGCGGCTTCTGATCGGGGCGATGGCGGATGACGCCCGCCTGTTGCGCGCGGCAGTGGATGCGCTCCGTTGCCCTGGCTTGGGCGCGCTGATCGTCGAGTTGCGGGGACGCGCGCCGCTGCTCGATCTCACGGCCAGTCGCCGGCTGGCGCTGGCGGCCGAGGCGTCGGGGGTCACCGCCTTGCTGCTGCGCATCGGCGGCGATCCGATGCCGAGCGCCGCCGACACGCGCTGGCAGGTCGCTTCCGCCCCCTCCATGCCGCTGCCGGGCAATGCGCCGGGCCTCACCGCTTTCGACCTCACCCTGCTGCGCCGACGGGCGGGGCCGGACGGCATGAGCTGGCGCCTGATCTGGAATGGTGAGCGGGGAATTTTTGGAGAAGAATGCGATGAACGCCATGACCATGGACAGGCCAAGGGAGGAAGCGCTTCGGATGCGCCGCTATCTGGCGCTGTGGTTCCCGTTCCTGCCGATCGACCGGCTGCGCATCGCGCGGCCTGACCTGTGGCCCGCGCAAGGAACGGGTGGCCCCGCCGTGATCGTCGAGCCGGTGCGGGGCGCCATGCGGCTTGCCAGCCTGGACGCCGATGCGCTGGCGATCGGCCTGAGCGCGGGCATGACGCTGGCCGATGCGCGCGCGCGGGAGCCGGACCTGCTTGCCCTAGATGCCGATCCCCATGCCGACCAGGATTGGCTGGAGCGGCTGTGCGACGGTTGCGCGCGCTATACCCCCATCGCCGCGATCGATTCCCCCCAGGGGCTGATGCTGGACATCAGCGGCTGCGCGCATCTGTGGGGTGGGGAGGAGGCGCTGGCGCGCGAGGCGGCTGACAGGCTGGAGCGGCACGGCATGCATGTGCGCCATGCGATCGCCGGCACGCCCGAAGGCGCCCATGCGCTCGCGCGCTTCGCCGCTGGTCC
>DATEDR010000393.1:0-2544 GCA_035281605.1 Sphingobium sp. | reverse complement strand
AACGTCGACCGCTTCCTTGATGGTGCCGTCGAGATTGTAGCGCCAGGCATGGGCCACGCAGCGAATTTCCTTCGCATTGCCCCTGCCCTCGCGCAATTGCCGGCCCCGGTGGCGGCAGGTGTTGCTGAGCGCCTTGATGGTATTCGGAGCGCTGCGAATGATCAGGATCGTGTACGGGCCGATGCTATGTTCCATATAGTCGCCGACCTTGGGAACCTCGTCTTCCCGGCCGACCAGCTGCCAGACATAGGGCCACAGCTTCTTATATTCGAGCTGCATGAACTCCTTTGAGGTGAAGCGGTTGTTGGGGAGTGTCATGGGACCATCCCTGTTCATCCGGTACTGTTCGAAGTCGATGTCCACGTCTTTTCGGCGGGTCACATCTCTCGGATCCATATCAGCCATTTCACACTCCTATAGACGGACGTTAACCTGGCGAGTCGGCGACTCTCCCTCACGAATTGAACTATGTTCGTCGAACGCTGTTCATGTCAAGCCTCTGTTTGGCTCGCCGCGAAAAAGCGCACCCCATCCCATCGCTGCCAGCCGCGCCAGGCAGGATCGATTCCCGCGCTGTCATGCTTGATTGAACGTCGTTCTTGTCCGGCTCAGGATTCGATGCAACAGCGAGAGCATGAAGATGAGTCATCAGAAGATTGTCGTGACCGCGCTCGCGCTGATGAACGAGGAAGGCCTCGACAAGCTCAGCATGCGTACCCTCGCGAGAAAATTCGGCGTGCAGGCGTCGGCGCTCTATTGGCATATCGGCGGCAAGGAAGAACTGCTGAGCTGCATGGCCACCAGCTTTTACGGTCAGGCCCTTGCCGCTACGCCCGAAAATGTAAGTTGGCGTGAGTGGCTGCTAGCCTTTGGCCACGCGTTCCGGACCGCTCTTCTTGCCCATCGCGATTCTGCGCGGTTGTGCGCCCTCGCCCGCCCGGTGGACAGTTCCGCGTGGGAGATGAACGCTCGCCTGGTCGACCGCCTCGTTTCTGCCGGTTTGGATCGGCATACGGCGCTTTCCTATATGTCTTCTGTGATTTCGCTTTCGCTTGGCGGCGCTTTGAGCGAACAAGCCGGAAAGTTCGATGATTACCTGAACCAGATGATCCCGTATGACGAGGTTTACGCGACGGCCCTTTCGTCGATGGTTGCTGGGTTCCCCGAAGCCGCTGCGATCGAGGAACAAACGCAGGAACCGCTCGCTGTCGGAAAAGCGCTCCATTGCTGAAGAGAGCCCGGTAGGGCAGCGGACGAAATCGCTGCGCTTCAGAGACGCTCCACGATCGTGACATTGGCGATGCCCCCACCCTCGCACATGGTTTGAAGGCCGTAACGGCCGCCGCGCGCCTTGAGGGCGTGCAACAGGGTTGCCATCAGCTTGGTGCCGGTTGCTCCGAGCGGATGGCCAAGCGCGATTGCGCCGCCATTGACGTTGAGTTTGTCCGGATCGGCCGCCAGCGCCTGAAGCCACGCCATCGGGATGGCCGCGAAGGCCTCATTCACCTCGAACAGGTCGATGTCGTCGAGTCGCATGCCTGCCCGCAGAAGTGCCTTGCGCGTGGCAGGAATAGGCTCTTCCAGCATTATGACCGGATCGCCGGCGGTGACGGTCAGGTTGACCAGCCGTGCGATCGGCGTGAGGCCGAAGCGCGTGAGCGCGGCCTCGTTGGCGACGAGCAGCGCGGAAGCGCCATCGGTCATCTGGCTTGCGTTCGCGGCGGTGATCGAACCGCCCTCGTTCAGCGGCTTGACGGACGCCATCGCCTCCATGGAGGTATCGAAGCGAACACCCTCGTCCCGGTCGAACACGCCGTTGTCGGTTTCAACCGGGACGATCTCGTCACGAAACGCACCGGCCTCGATCGCGGCCGCCGCGCGGCGGTGGCTGCCCAGCGCATATTCGTCCATGGCCTCGCGGCTGAAGCCATATCTGTCGGCAATCGCCTGGGCGCCGTGGAACTGGTTGAACTCGGCCACCTGGTAGCGGTCAAGGATCCGGCGCGACCATGGGCCTTCGCCGATCCCGGCTTCGGCATGCAGCCGAAAGTTCGATCCCATTGGAACGCGGGTCATGCTTTCCGCGCCGGCCGCGATCACGAGATCCTGAGTGCCCGACATCACGGCTTGGGCCGCGAAGTGCAGCGCCTGCTGGGAGGAACCGCACTGACGATCGATCGTGACGGCGGGAACGCTCTCGGGAAGCTTGGAGGCGAGCACGATATTGCGGCCGAACGCGAATGCTTGCTCGCCGGCCTGACTGACGCATCCGACAATGACGTCTTCGATCGCCGCCGGATCGACGCCGGTGCGCGCAATCAACGCATCGACCACGGCGGCGCCCAGATCGGCCGGATGCACCCCGGCTAGCGCTCCTTTGCGGCGCCCCCCGGCGGTGCGCACGGCCTCGACGATATAGGCCTCAGCCATGTCTTGCTCTGCTCCTGTAATCTCGACTGACGGCTGCCGATCTCGCCGTCATGGGGACGCCTATCAGGATTCCCTTGTGCGTTCCGATCAGGATGCCGCCGTCTGGGCGGATTC
>DATEDR010000392.1:0-5363 GCA_035281605.1 Sphingobium sp. | reverse complement strand
GCCAGACCAGATATATTCCGACATCGAGGAGCTATGGGAGGGCCCGTATATCGACATCTTCGGGCGACAGCAGCGGCAAGGATGGACGGTCTGGGGGAACCAGAGTGAGAAGTTCGCGGCTTGACCTAAAGCGGGTCACCCTCGAAGGATCGTTCGCATGTCATCAACTTACCCATCAGATGCGCCGTTCGCTGGGGCTTATATGAAGCTCCACCGGGCCGCGCAGTTCATTCAAGAGCTGGAAGCGGAACGCCAGCGCTACGAAGCCAGCAAGCCATATATCGGCAGACTTCATGAGCGCGAGGACAGTGTGGATGTGGAGATTGCGTGGAACGGCGCTGGGCTGCTCGTCGGCGCCATCCTTGGAGACGCTGTCCACAATATCCGCTCAGCCCTCGACCTGTTGGCCTGTGAACTCGTGCGGATGAACCAGAAGAGCGACAACAAAGTCAGCTTCCCCTTCGCCTCAGAGGAGGCAAAGCTGGACGAGCAAATTATCAACTGCAAATTCCACAAGGCCGGGCAGGCCGCCGTTGATCTCTTGCGCTCATTCGCCCCCTACCGTGGCGGCAACGATGATCTTCGCGCAGTTCATGATCTCGATATTCAGGATAAGCACCGGATTATAATTCCGTTTGAGCAAACAGCGCACGCGACCGTCACGGCCCGATACAACCAGTTGCGCCCTACGGATGGACAGGTTGATATCGACGCTAAAGTCGCCTTCCTTTTCCCCGATGAGTCTGTCCTAGCAGGCCGAGAAGTGATCCAAACACTGACCCAGATGGCGGGCCTTGTCTCGTCGATGGTAGATGCCTTCAAGGCTGTTGCTCGATGATCGCCGCACTCTTGCTCGCCGCTGCCGTCTCCGGCCCGTTCGACCTCTGTCACACGGGCGGAGGCTATAACTGTGTCGTCGATGGCGATACGCTCTGGGTCGCAGGCGAGAAGATCCGCATCGCCGACATCGATGCGCCGGAGACGCACCCGCCGCGTTGCGCTCGGGAGGCGGACCTTGGCCGCCGTGCCACGCTCCGCCTGCAATCGCTGGTCAATGCAGGTCCGTTCGACCTGGCAGTGATGGGCAGAGATACCGACCGCTATGGCCGGAAACTGCGCGTCCTAGTGCGACGCGGTCAGTCGCTCGGTGACAGGCTAGTCGGGGAAGGGCTGGCGAGGACGTGGACCGGGCGTCGGGAGCCTTGGTGCTGAGCACTTGACGCGAATCGGCCGGACGTCCGAGCATGGCCGGATGAACGCTATCGAACGCGCAGCGCGCGCCCTCTGCAAAGCTGAAGGTAACCCCGAGAACACGACGTTTGAGGGCAAGCCGATGTGGCGGAGCTATCTGCCCCAGGTCCGCCTTGTGCTGGCGGCGATCCAGCAAGCCGACTCCGCGATGATCGACGCCGGGAATCAAGGTATGCGCGACGCATGGGCGAAGCGTGGCCTCGAAGCGCCGGCCACAGCTGGGGACGCTGCCGTTGATGAGGCATGGCAGGCGATGATCGACGTGATGCTGGACGCCTGCGGCTAGTCCGCCGGCACCGGCTCTACCTTCACCAGCGCCTGATCAGCCGCCCACTTCCGCAGGGCAATCAGATTCCACGCCTGGCGTTCGGCTATTCGGAGCTTGGCAAGAAGTTCGTCACAACTTCCCCCGCCATAAGCTCGGCAGGTGGCGTCGCTGGCGATGGACATTGGAGCCGTGTCGGTACTGCTGAGATCGGTTCGGGCCGCGAGTTGCACGCGGACACGCTCATAGCGAGCATCAACATCGGCAAGGCGAGCCTGATAGTCATTTACCGTCCTTTCGGTGATCTGGGCCTGCTCTGCCCTCACGCGCTCGACATTGGCCTGCGCCTGCCGCTGCGCCTCCGCGCTGGCTGCGCGATAGTTGGCGACCGTCTGTTCGTGGGCCTGTTTCTCGGCAGCGGCCTGTGTCTGCCACTTGTCGCGCTCCGCGGTGCGGACTTCTAATCTGAGCAGGGTGAAGGCGAGGGCGATGGCCATGGCGGCGATCGCGAGATGCGGCCAGTAGCGACGGAGGAAGGCGCCAATTGCGACGAGGTTCATGGCTGCGACTCCACTGGCACCGGCTTGTCCGCCGGCTGATCGATCTGCACGGTTTGCTTGTCTAGCGTCGGGGAGCTGGTCGCCAATTGTGTTCCAAGCTTCTCGACCGACCGGCCCGACGACAGAGCGACGAGAGTGGACAGGCAGTCGCCCAGCTTCAGCGCACCCGCCGTGCCGATCGAGACCAGCACATTCTCAGCCCAATTCGGCAGCGCGCGCGGCGTCAGGTAGATGCCCACCACGATAATCACCAGGATCAGGATCAAGCCGGCCGAGATGGCGAGCAGAACGGCACGATCGGAGATGCGTTCGGCAGCGGTCATATCTGACCCACGCGGTTCGCGATCCAGCCATAGGCGAATGCCTCCTGGCTTGGGTTGTCCTCCGCAATCTCGATGTAACGACCGCACTGGAGACCATCGAGCGCCTTACGTAGCACCTCGCCGCCAGCCGCGCCCCGCTTCGCCATGTAGCCCTTCAGCGCAGCCAGCGTCATCGGCCCGACATTCCCGTCGACTGGCACGTCGGGATAATCGATGGCGCCCCGGTTCAGAACATTGAGCGCGCGCTGGAGGAACCGCCCGGCGGCCGCGACGCCCATGTTGATCCCGGTATCGAACAGCTCGTCCCCGATCGCAGGGCATAGCGCCGCTACCTGGTCGAACTTCGGGCCGGTCCAATAGCGCGTCTTGTAGATGTTGACCGCCGCCGACCGGGGCAGCGTCTTCATGTCGGCGAGGAAGCCATAGGCTCGCGCGACCTGTTCGGTAATGCCCCAATTGGTAGGACCGCCGCGATCGGCAGGGTGGTTGCTATAGCCGCCCTCGCGCCGGATCACGTCGTCAATCATCTTGTCGATGCTCATCAGCTTTGCCCCTTCGCCTTCTGATCCATCCGATCGGCCGCAATCACGCGCTGCGCCTGCTGCCGGATCTCGCCCTGCGCCTCGACCAGCGCAGTAAGCCGCAGCACCTCCGCCTCAGATTTCGAGTGCATCCGTTGGCAGTCGGCCAGCATGTGCTCGACCGCATCGAGGCGGCTGGTCAGGGTCTCAATCCGCTTTTCCAGCGCGCCGATCAGCTTGTCGGCCCCTGCGTCCAGTCGAGCTTCACGCTTGTCCAGCCGCCCGGCGATCCACTCCACGAACCATTTGACGATGAAGAAACCGCCGCCTGCACTTCCACCCAGCGCGGCAACACCGCCGAGCTGCTCAACATAGCTAAATGGGGGCACTGCAAAGGCTCCATGATGCGTGATTATCGCGGCGGACATGGCTCACCCTTGGCCCCCGAGCTGTGGCGCTTCCGCCTGTGAATTATGCATTTGCGGCCTCCAGCCCGGCCACGCGGTCCGTCAGCGCGAGATTCTGCGCCGAAAGCTCCTGCACAGCCTTGATGAGTGGGGCGATGAACTGCTCGTACCGCAGCGCCTGCCGACTTTCTGGATCGTCGGGATCTTCCATGACGAACCCGCCGAAATCGACGCCCGCCGCGTCAATCAGCGCCTTCACGTCCTGCGCGATCAGGCCGAAGTGGCGACGGACGCCCGGGCGATTCTCGATGATCAGCTCACCGGGCACGTCGTCGACGCCGGGATCTTCCACCGGGTTGCCGAAGAGATCGCAGTAATCTTGACCGACGACGATCTGCGCGCCGACCTTCTGCCGGTAACTGACCGGGCGCAGCGCATTGATGAACGCAAGGCCAAGCGTGCTGTCGGTGATATCCGTTTTAGCGCGCTCGTCCGACACGACCGTGACGGCGTTCTGGCTATAGATGTTCGACACGGGCAGCGAGTTGCTGCCGAGTGCATAGGCATTCCCCGCGATCGGCTCGAAGTGGCCGGCGGTGGTCATGTTCCAACGATCGGTGGCGACGATCGCGCCGACCGGAACGGTCGAGAAGATGAGCCGCGCGGGCATACTTGTCGTGGACGGTGCACCGGTCACCTGGCCCCGAACCTGTCCGCCCGCGGCCCAAGCCGCACCGGTCCACGCTCGCCCGATCAGGCTGAAGGTCTGGTCGCCATCGTTGACGATGACAGGCGCAGCCGCCGTGCCGCGCGCGTGATCCTGGATGGTGCGTGGACCAACAGCGGTGGCGTTAAACGACCGGAATGTCGTGGCGTCGCGGACGCCGGCTGCAAAGGTGTGAACGCTGCCAATCGTCGCATCTGCACAATTGATGAAATGATTGTCGGCGATGTGCGACGCATTCAGAACCGCGTCTGGGATCGTCAGCGCGGCAGCAACGCCCTTGAATAGGCATTGCGTGATATGGACGCTCGCAGTTGCCGCCGTGTTCGTATCATCCACGCGGATAGCCCGCGCGCCATCGAGGAAGGTGCTGGCGACACAGATCAGGTTGCCCGAAATAACGCGAATGCCATCCGTGTCGTTCGCCCAGAAACTGGCGCCGATTACCACGACGACGGGCTGATATGCCGCCCCATTGTCGACCTTGATGCCCGCCCCCTGCGCCGCGGCTTGATGGCCAATGAGTTTGCAGCAGCGCGCCGTCCCCGACACCAACACACCGTCAGAAGTCGACGCCTCTCCGGGTACATAATCCGTCCCGCAGTTGGTCAGGATGGCGTCATTTGCGGAGTTGACCCTGATGCCGGTAGCATAGCCGTAGAAGAAGCAGTTGGTTGCTCGGGGCCAGTCGACATCAGTGTTGAAATCGATGCCGATGCCGTTCCGCAGCAGCGTTGTCGTGCCGGTAAGGGCGTTCCCGTGAATTTCGTAGAGGTACGGGATGTCGTAGCAATAGCTGATCGAGATGCCTGCTTGGCAGTCAAGGAGAACGCGGCTCGCGCGCAGCCGGGAGCATCGCTCGCCATCAACGCTACTGGTCGCGTCGCACCACTTGGCGAAGCCCAGCACAACAAGGTCATCTTGCACAGTGCCAGCGCCGCGCACGAGAACCGCAGTCCCCGTCCATGTGTTAGGATCTTCACCTACCGCGAGCCCGTGGCGATGGATTATCAGCCCCTTCAGGCCTGACCAATTGCGCAGGATGATATGCTTGCCTGCGGAAAGCGAGATGCGCGATCGGCGCGTGCCGAACGCAAAGGGACTTCCTGAGATTCCTATTTCAGCCGCTCGGACCTGCCCCTCGATCGTCACCCCGTTCGGGACTTCAATATCATCGCTGCAATAGTAAACACCGGGGGCTTCCACCACGCCGCCGCCGCTGTCCGCCACAAACTGACACGCCTGCACGAAAGCTGCGCGGCTATCGATCAGCAGTGTCGAACGAGCAAGAAAGGGGAAATCTTCAACGCAG
>DATEDR010000391.1:0-2402 GCA_035281605.1 Sphingobium sp. | reverse complement strand
GCGCGGTCCCCGGCGCAGGCTTTTCCACCAGGCCCTTGATCTCGGTCAGCGCGCCGTCGCGCTTGCCGGGATCGATGACGCCATAATTGGGCGTGTCGGCCATTGGCACTTCGAGCGCGCAGACGAGATTGCCGCCCACCTTGTCATAGGCTTCGACCATCTGCTTGAGACAGCCGCGGCCCGGCGCGCCCTTCATGAACTCGTCGGGCAGCAGGATGGCGAAGGGCTCGTCGCCGACAATGTCGCGCGCGCACCAGATGGCATGGCCAAGGCCCAGCGGCTCCTGCTGGCGCAGAAATACCGCGTTGCCGGGCGACAGACGCGTGCCGTCCAGCGCGGACAGGTCCTTGCCCCGCTCCCGCTGCGTCGCCTCGGCCTCATAGGCCATGTCGAAATAATCCTCGATCGCGCCTTTGCCGCGACCAGTAACGAAGATCATCTGCTCGATCCCCGCCTCGCGGGCTTCATCCACCGCATATTGGATCAGCGGACGGTCGACGACCGGGAGCAGTTCCTTGGGCACCGACTTGGTCGCCGGCAGGAAACGGGTTCCCAGGCCAGCGACGGGGAAAACGGCTTTGCGAATCGGCTTGTAGGGCATGTCACTCCATTCTCGCTAGGCGCGCGGACAGGCTTCGCCCTCCACGCCCCAAAGGTCAAGCAGTGCGGGAGGATTACCCCGCCCGGTCAGACGGCCAGCAGGCGCTGCGCCACCGTTTCGAGCGACGCGATCTCCGCATCGAGGTGATCAAGCGAGACATGCATATGGTTGTTCCGCGTATCCCGGCAGGTAAAGCCGCCGGGCGCGGGATGCTGAAAGCCGCCGATGATGAGCGACCGGAATCGGTCGATCCTCTGCATGTCGCGCTCGATCGCCGAAATTTCGGTCAGGGCTCCGGCGTTGCGCCGATCGCGCATCGCCACCATGGTCCGAAGCTCGGCCATCAGTTTCGCCATGGCGGGCCGTGTCCGGGTGCCGACGGTCCTGACGTCGCCCATCCCTTCCCGCATCATGGCGATCTTCGCCTCCAGGCTCTGTTCCAGCATCGTCCAGGCACAGACCAGACGGCCGACAGCGCACAGCAGCGCCGCGTCTTCCGGCGCATAGTCAGACACCGCTCTCACATTTATCTCGGCTATATGATTCACGACCCACCCCCGGATTATATGCTTTTGCGTTTTGCCCGTTCGAATCCTTCACGGATTGGGGGGCAAAGGCTAGGGGAGGCAGCGACGCCGCTCGCGGCTTGGGCACAGGCCAGCGGAACCCGTGCAAAATCAGCGACGAAGCGAGGAGGAGCGGGGGCGGCTTGACCAGGCCGCCGTCAAAAATCGATAGCGATTCCCTTGCGTTCCCAATCACCATAGCGAACGGGGCTCAGTTCCTCGTCATGGGCAGGCGGCCGGTCGATCGGGTCGGGCTGCGGCACCGGGGGGCTCTTCGAAAGATGCGCGGGCGGCTTCACATGCGCGGGGCGCTTGCCGTTAAAGGTTCCCATGTCTTCCAGCCTTTCGATTGCGGTGCAGTGCAGGCCATCCCATATTCAGACCCGGCCCGCTATCTGGGCGGCAAAGGAGTGGAAGACAAGTGAGCGGTTTTCGAACGGTGATGCTGTTGTCGGCGCTGACGGCGCTGTTCATGGCGCTGGGCTATACGCTGGGCGGCAGCGGCGGCGCTATCATCGCGCTGCTGGTCGCGGCGGGCATGAACCTCTTCACCTTCTGGAATGCCGACAAGATCGTGCTGTCGATGCACAATGCCCGCGAGGTGGATGCAGCCAGCGCGCCGGAATTTCACGGCCTGGTGCAGGAGCTTGCGCAGCGCGCGGGGCTGCCGATGCCGCGCGTCTACCTGATCGACGAGCCGCATCCCAATGCCTTCGCCACCGGCCGCGACCCTGCCCATGCCGCCGTCGCTGCCACGACGGGCCTGCTTTCCATGCTGAGCCGCGAGGAAGTGGCCGGGGTTATGGCGCACGAGCTGGGCCATGTGAAGAATCGCGATACGCTGATCATGACTATGGTCGCGACGATCGCGGGGGCGATTTCCATGCTCGCCAATTTCGGCCTGTTTTTCCGCGGCGGCGATGGTGAAAACGGCCATGGCAACATGGTCGCTTCGATCCTCGCGGTCATCGTCGCGCCCTTCGCCGCGATGATCGTGCAGATGGCGATCAGCCGCGCCCGCGAATATGGGGCGGATGCGGCGGGCGCGCAGATCAGCGGCAATCCCCGCGCGCTCGCCTCCGCCCTCGCCAAGATTTCCGGCCGTGCCGAGACGATCCCCAACCCGGTGGCGCAGCGCAATCCCGCCGCGGCGCAGCTCTACATCGTGCCGGTGCATGTGAGCGAAATCTTCTCCACCCATCCGGCGACCGAGAAGCGGATCGCCGCGCTGGAGG
>DATEDR010000390.1:0-2219 GCA_035281605.1 Sphingobium sp. | reverse complement strand
GGAGCCGCCGTCGCTGCCCGCCGCCGCCAGCTCATATTCGACGTCGAACAGTTCGAGGTTCGATGGGATCAGGTCGACATTGGGCCAGGCCGTGTGCTTGACCGCGTAAAGAAGGTCGACCTGGGTCGGGTCGATGGAGAGATAGGGATAAAGCGTCTCTTCCCGCTGGATGTTGAAATGCGGGTTGAAGCCGAACAGGGTCGTGGTCGTTGCCTGGCTGTCGCAATCGACCACCAGGACGCGATAGCCCTGGACGGCGAAATAATGGGCGAGATGGGTGGTGACGGTCGATTTGCCCACGCCGCCCTTGAAATTCTGCACCGCGATGATGGCGGGGATGTCGAGCGGCGCGCGTTCGGGGCTGGCGCCCAGCACCTGCCGCATGTTCAGCAGCTCTTCGACCTTATAGCCGGGGCGGCGGCCGTTTTCGGTCGGGGGGGCAGGGGGCAGGCGGCCATCCTCCTCCGCCATGCGAATCCGATTCGTCGAGCAGCCGAGCAATTGCGCGGCCTCCGCTATGCCGAAGCGGACATTGAGTTCCTTGCGACTGTCGGGCAGAAAAGCCTTGCGCCGCAGCCTTTCGACCATCTTTTCCCCGGCTTCGGCCAGGTCCCCGATTTGATCAACGACTGCGTTCATTTTGGTCCCCGCGCGAGAAGTTGAAGCTCATTGGCTGACGCTATCGCAGAAATCCTTCAATTCCGCAATCTTGGGCTGAATATGATGCGCTTTGACGTGTGGACGGCGATGGCGGATCTTCGCGGGGTCGGTTGCAACCGCCGACAATGTGCGGAATAGATCGCCCTGTCCCGGCGCAATGCCGGATATGAGGAGTTTTTCCATGGCTTCCTTCCTCCCCAACCCGGACGGTCGGCCCGTTCACCGTTTCCGCCATCGGCCTTGGCTGCATGAACCTGACCCATGCCTATCTGCCGCGGCCCGACCGGGCCCGGGCCGAAGCGCTGCTGCGCCATGCGCTCGATTCGGGCGTAACCTTCTTTGATACGGCGGCGCTCTACGGATTCGGGGCGAATGAGGAGATGCTGGCCCGTACGATCATGCACCGGCGGGCGGAATTCACCCTGGCCAGCAAATGCGTTCTGGCCGAAATCGATGGCAAGCGGGGGATCGACGGGTCACCGGCGGCGATCGCGCGGGTGCTCGAGGATTCGCTGCGGCGGCTGAAGGTCGACCATATCGACCTTTATTATATGCACCGCCTGGATCCCAAAGTGCCGATCGAGGAGTCGGTGGGCGCGCTCGTCCGCGCGGTGGACGCGGGGAAGATCGGCGCGATCGGGCTTTCGGAAATGTCGGCCGCGACGATTCGTCGCGCCCATGCGGTCCATCCGATCGCCGCTGTGCAGACCGAATATTCGCCCTGGACCCGCAATCCTGAAATCGCGGTGCTGGATGCCTGTACGCAGATGGGCATCAGCTTTGTCGCCTTTTCGCCTGTGGCGCGCGGCTTGCTGGCGGGCGGCGTGTCCGACGGCGGCGTGCCGCAGGGCGACCTGAGGGGAGAGATGCCGCGATTCCAGGCCGCGCATCTGCCGCACAACCTCGCCCTGTTCGAGCAGCTGCGGGCGATCGCGCGGGATGCGGGGCGTACGCCCGCGCAGCTGTGTCTGGGCTGGCTGCTGTCCAAGGGGGACCATGTCGTGCCGATTCCCGGCACCACCAGCATCGCCCATCTCGACGAGAATATGGCGACGCTCGCGCTTGATTGGCCCGCTGATCTGCTGGCGGCGGTGGACGCGCTGTTCCCGCCGGGGGCCGCATCAGGCGCGCGCTACAGCCGCGCGGCCCAGGCGCAGGTGGGAACGGAGACCTGGCCGGAGGAGGCGCTGGTCTGATGATCTGAAGGCCCGGTTTTCGGGCGTTTGGAGCGGTTTTGAGAAGAAAAGTGGCCGTGTCGGTTTTTTCCTGTTGACCGACTCAGATGACGCGCCTAGATGCCACTCCACCGACGCGGTGAGCGCCACTGGTTCTCGCTTCGATCGGTCGCCAACATAGACGGACGGATGTCCCCCGGAACGCAAGGATCGGGGAACAATCACTGTCCGCTTCAATGTTTGGTCGGCTCTTTGACATTGTCAGTATGATGAAGGGACATGTGGGCGGCGGCCCCGGGTTCTGGCGGTTTTTAGGCGTCGGACACTCGGTTAAATCAAGCCATCCTCACAATGTCCTTACGTAACCATGTAAGAAATTTGTGC
>DATEDR010000389.1:0-15366 GCA_035281605.1 Sphingobium sp. | reverse complement strand
CCTGTTTCCGATGCCGCGGCCTTCGGCCAGCCGATGCCGGATGCCGCAAAGCCCTTTTTCGAGCCAGGCAGCGGCCTGCCGGGCGGCGAAGCCGCACCGGCACCGGAAGGAAACAGAGAGGGCGACCTGGCTCCCGTCCCTGCTATTTCGGACTAAGAACCGCTCTGCTTATCGGGCGTCGGCGAATGTATCGCATTGCGCCGGGTCACCGCTGTCCAGCCCCTTGCGCAGCCACGTCATGCGTTGCTCGCTGCTGCCATGGGTGAAGCTTTCGGGCACCGGGCGCCGCCCCGCCGACTTCTGCAGCGTATCGTCGCCGATGGCCTGCGCCGCCGTCATGCCTTCCTCCAGGTCGCCGGCTTCCATCAGCCCCGTGCGCTTCGCCCACACGCCGGCATAGCAATCCGCCTGCAACTCGACCCGGACCTGCAGCGCATTGCCCTCCTCCTCGCCGGCCGCGCGCTGGCGCTGCTGCACCTGTCCCAGCGTGCCCTCAAGATCCTGCACATGATGGCCGACCTCATGCGCGATGACATAGGCCTGCGCGAAATCGCCGGGCGCGCCAAATCGCTGGCGTAGTTCATTGAAGAAATCCGTGTCCAGATAGACCTTCTGGTCGTTGGGACAGTAGAATGGCCCCATCGCGCTTTGCGCGGCGCCACATCCCGACGAACCCGCCTGCGAATAGAAGGAAAGGACCGTTGGCTTATATTGCTGCCCTGCCTTGGCGAATATTGGTTCCCACACGCGCTCCGTCGACCCCAATACTTTAAGTGACCAACGCTGTATTTCGTTCAGATTCTGCGGATCACGGCTGACGGAGACATTCTGCTGGACCGGCCCACCGCCCCCGCCCAGCAGGCTCAGCGGATTGACTCCCATTACCGCCAGGATGATCAGCACGACGACGATGCCGCCGCACCCGAAACGGCTGCCGATAAACGGCAACAACATGCCAAGCCCACCGCCCAGCCCGCCGCCAAAGCCTCCGCCACGGCCGCCCTGAACTTCGAAGTTAGAACTTTCCTTTTCATCGTCCAGCCGCATGAGATCCTCGCTTTCCCGTCCTCGCCTGCCTTACGCCATTCGGGACAGGGTTGGAACGGTCGCGACATGAAGATGGTTGCGCAACATTGCATTGGAATGATCGCGGGAGAGCCTATATTGCAGTGCGACATGGCCGACACCGAACCGCATCTCCGCCGGCGCGCGACCACGCCGCTCCCCCTGCCCCGCGAAGTCGCTCTCCTCTTGCAGGGCGGCGGCGCGCTTGGTTCCTTTCAGGCCGGCGTCTATGAGCGCCTGGATGAGCTTGGCATCGACATAAGCTGGGTCGCGGGGATTTCGATCGGCGCGATCAACGCCGCCATCATCGCCGGGAATCCGCCCGCCCGGCGCCTCAGCCGCCTAAGGAAATTCTGGCGCACCGTGTCAGGCGGCATGCCCAACATCATCCTGCCGGAGATCGACCATATCCGCGAGGCCGCTCATCTGATGGCCGCGGGCACGGTGGCGACCTTCGGCGTCCCGGGCATGTTCCGCCCCCGCATCTGGCCCGCGATGCTGATGCCCGAAGGGTCACCCGGCGCGATCAGCTTCTACGACAGCGCTCCGCTGAAAGACACGCTCGACGCCTGCATCGACTGGGATCTGCTCAACGACGGCCCGGTCCGGCTGTCCGTGGGCGCGGTCGACGTCGAAAGCGGCAATTTCGCTTATTGGGACACCCGTGGTCCTGGCGGCAACACCCGCATCGACGCGCGTCACATCATGGCTTCGGGCGCGCTGCCGCCGGGACTGCCCCCGGTGGAAATCGACGGGCGATGGTATTGGGACGGCGGCATCGTATCGAACACGCCGCTTGCCCATGTGCTGGAGCATCAGACCGAGGACATGCTGATCTTTCAGGTGGACCTTTTCCCCGCGGAAGGGCCCAAGCCGCGGCAGATGACCGACGTCTATTCGCGCGCCAAGGACATTCAATATTCCAGCCGCACGCGCCAGGTGACCGACATCTATCTGCGCCTTCGCCGCGAGCATAAGGCGATGAAGGCGGTTCTCGACAAACTGCCGCCGGAGCTGAGGGACGACCCCGATGCACAGCGCCTTCAGCGGATGCTCGATCGTGGTTCGGTCAACATCGTCCACCTGATCTATCGCAGCCGCGCGTGGGAAAGCGGCGCGCGCGACTTCGAATTTTCCCGTTCGACCGCGCTCGACCATTGGAGCCAAGGCCGCGATGCGGTGGAGGAGGTCATGCACAAGGGCGACCTTATCGCCCGCAACATCGTGAACGGCCAAAGCGCCACCTTCGACCTCGACGCGCCCGACCATCTGAAGGAGAAGAACGCATGAGCAGGACCCTGGCCGGCAAGACCGCGCTCATCACCGGCTCGACCTCGGGCATCGGTCTTGCCTATGCGAAGGCGCTCGCGGGGCAAGGCGCGAATATCGTCATCAACGGCTTCGGCGATCCGGCTGCCATCGAGCGGGAGCGCGCCACGCTCGAACAGCTGAGCGGCGCCAAAGCGCTCTACAGCGGGCACGACCTCACCAAGCCCGCCGAGATTGAGGCAATGATGAAGGAGGCCGCCGCAGTCTTCGACGGCGTCGACATGCTGATCAACAATGCGGGGGTGCAGCATGTCGCCCCAGTCGAGGATTTCCCGGTCGAGAAATGGGATCTCATCATCGCGCTCAACCTGACCAGCGCGTTCCACACCTCGCGCCTGGCAGTGCCCTACATGAAGGCGAAAAAATGGGGCCGCATCATCCAGACCGCGAGCGCCCATTCGCTAACGGCCTCACCCTTCAAGAGCGCTTATGTAACGGCCAAGCACGGACTTGCCGGCTTCACCAAGACGCTGGCGCTGGAACTGGCGACTTTCGGCGTCACGGCCAATTGCATTTCGCCCGGCTATGTCTGGACGCCGCTGGTGGAAAATCAGATTCCCGATACGATGAAAGCCCGCGGCCTTACACGCGAGCAGGTAATGAACGACGTGCTGCTAGCTGGCCAGCCGACCAAGCAGTTCGTTACCGTGGAGCAGGTCGCGGCGATGGCCCTGTTTCTCTGCAGCGACGCCGCCGCCAACATCACTGGCGCCAATATGAGCATCGACGGGGGCTGGACGGCACAGTGATGTATAGGCTCGGGTCGGCAGCGAGGAGAATAACCGATGCGTCAAGCGTTGATGGCCATCATGGCCGCAGCCAGCCTTTCCACCGTTGCTCACGCACAAGGTGATCCCGCCGCCGGCTCGCCGCAACCGGAGATAGCTGCCGCGATCGCGAAGGACATGGGTGGCTTGCTGGCACTCTATCGCGACCTCCATGCCAATCCCGAACTGTCGGAGCAGGAGGTTAACACCGCAGCCAAGCTCGCCCGCCGCCTTAAGGCGATGAAGTTCGATGTCACCGAAAAGGTCGGCGGCACCGGCGTCGTCGCCGTGATGAAGAATGGCCCCGGCCCCGTCCTGCTGATCCGCGCGGACATGGATGCCCTGCCCGTCACCGAACAGACCGGCCTCCCCTTCACATCGAAGGTCCGCGCCAAGACCGCCGACGGAGGCGACACCGGCGTGATGCACGCGTGCGGCCATGACACGCATATGACCGCTTTCATCGAAACCGCGCGCCTGCTTTCTGCCCGCAAAAATGCGTGGAAAGGCACCCTGGTCATGATCCTCCAGCCAGCGGAAGAATTAGGCCGCGGGGCGAGGATGATGCTTGAAGACGGGCTTTACACGCGCTTCCCGCGTCCGACCCATGCGCTCGCCTTCCACGATGCCGCCAATCTGGAGGCGGGGAAGATCGGCTACACGCCCGGCTATGCACTCGCCAATGTGGACAGCATCGACCTCCTCGTGCGCGGAACCGGCGGCCATGGCGCCTATCCGCAGACCGCGAGGGATCCGATCGTGCTGGGCGCGCGGATCGTGACTTCACTACAGACGCTGGTCAGCCGGGAACAGGACCCGCTCGATCCGGCCGTGGTGACGGTCGGCAGCTTCGTGAGCGGAGCCAAGCATAATGTGATCCCGGACGAAGCCAAACTGCTGCTGACCGTGCGCAGCTATTCGGACGAGACACGCGAACGGCTGATCCGCGGCATCGAGCGCATTGCCCGCGGCGAAGCGATCGCGGCAGGCGTGTCCGAGGACCGCATGCCGATCGTGACGGTGAAGGAAGAATTCACGCCCGCCGCCTATAATCCGCCTGCCTTTGCCGAGACCATGGCCGCATTGCTCAAGGCCCATTTCCCCGACGGAACCGTGACGGAAACCAGGCCGTCCATGGGCGGAGAAGATTTCGGCCGCTATTATCGCGCCGACAAGGGCATCAACAGCTTCATCTTCTGGGTCGGCGGCGTCCCTGCTGACCAGATGGCAAAGGCATCCGCTGGACAAATCGTCCTGCCCTCGCTCCACAGCCCCTTCTGGGCCCCCGATGCGGAAAAGGTCATCGCGACTGCGAGCGAAGCGATGACGGCGATGGCCCTCCACATACTGAAGCGGGATTGAGGCATCGTTTCCCCCTGCTTTGACAGCCTCTTCTAGACCGGCCGATGCCCCTTGCGCCATTTGGTCCAAAGATGCCGCGCAAGCATTATCGGCGGCATCCGCAGCCAATGCGATCGAACGTAGAAGGCGAAGCGCAGCGGCTTGCGCGTCTCCCGCCCCCACCCGTCCCGCGCCAACAGCCGGCGAATGAACAACTGGTCGCTGCGACGAAGCCGATACTCACCCCTGATCGGCGAACGATAGGCCTTCAGCGGAGTGCCGTAGAGTGCATGCGACAGCCTCAAAGCCCGACCAACTGCCTCGGACAAGCCGTGACAGGCCGCCTCCTCCTCCAGGGTCAGGAAAAAGTCGGGACATCGTTCGGAAAATTCACAGCACAGCCGATGGATGTCCCACAGATTGCGCAGCCCGCCCGCCAGATCGCCGTCGGCGAGCAGATGGGCAGCGGCATGACAGACCATGGCCTCCGGCGACAGGACCGATAACCTGCCACTTATAGGAACCGCATTCGCCAATAGCATCCCCGCGTCCGGCCTTTGCCGCGCCGTCAGCGGCAATATAGTATGATGCACATCGATCATGCGATCCCGCTCGCGATGGATCAGGGGCGGGAGTTCGTGCATCCACTGCCGGTAATAGGCATCGTCATAGGCATCCTGCTTTACCCATTCCCATCCCGCTCGCAGGAGCAGCGCTTCGACGTCCGGCATCCGATCAAGGGGCACGAGAATGTCGAGGTCGCCGATGAAGCGTCCTTCACCCGCGCTCAGGCCCGCTGCGGCGTAGGCAGTGCCCTTCAGCAACAGGACGGGCACATTGATCGGCGCCAGCGCCTCCACTGCGCGGTTGGCCTCCCATAATGCCTGCCGGGCCTCCCGCTCTGCATCAAGCCGCGCGTCGCGCAGGATAGCCGTCACCGCCTCCGGCACTGGCAGATCGCCAATCCGAAAGGCCAGCGTACCGATCAGCCGCTCCGCTCGCGCTGCCGCGATGAGCGCAGTCCAGCCCCTGCCGTCGAGAGAAGCGGCAGTCCCCGGATCGCGCAGCACCGTCACGAGCAGCCGGGCACTCATGCCAACTCGTTCCACAGCCGCTCGACCATGGCGACAGCTTCATCCCCTGAAGCGAAGTCGAGCGCCCGGGCCGGGACGCCTTGTACGAAACGCGTGAGCGCCGCGAAGCCAGCCTCACCCAAGGCGACATAATTGGTCGATGCCTGAGTGAGCCGCATGAACACCTCCCCCTGTCCGACCGGGCGAATTTCCGCCTCATGTCCGAATCCCGGGAATAAGAGCAGCGCGGGACGTGCACCTTCGGTCATCCGCGCTACCGCATCGGAGCGCGGCACGAGATGGCGAATATCGCCTTTCGCGGTGCCCGCGAGCAGCGGCCCCATGCGATCGGCCGGCGCCTCAGCGGCCAAGACATCGATCGCGCCATTCTTCAGCGACACAAGGCGGGGAAAGGGAAACAACTCGCCCGTCGCCAGATCGAGCAGGGCAAATTCATCTCCCATCAGGCGCCAGCCGCGTTCGCCAAGCAGAGCCGCTAACGTCGATTTGCCCGAACCTGAATCGCCCGTCATCACCAGCGCGCACCCATCCTTTTCGACGCTCGACGCATGGAGCAACAGATGCCGCCGCCAACCCAGCGCCATCTGCAGGTTCATCCCCATTTCCGCCGCCAGCAGCCCGTGCGCCAGGCTCATCGGCGCGGCGTCGGCCAGGCCGTGATCGCCGGTGATGAAGATGGATGGCCGCAACCAGCGCCGTAACGGGCCAGCCGGTTCGAGCCGAACGCTGAAATCCGTGACTGCCTCCGACGGCTGCGGATAATCGGCATATAGCTGCGCCAGTTTCGCGATCGGAGCGCGCCACGCGGAGCCGATCCGGAAGGTCGCGGGGCCGATCGTCAGGGAAAGACTGTGCCTCACTGCGCCCGCACCAGCCCCAGCGCCGTGAGGTCGGCCAGATGGGCCTCGATTCGAAGGATCGCTTCGGCCGCGTCGCCTAGATCATATTGGCAGGACAGCCGCCCATGGAGCTCGCTCGCCGACAGCGGGATGGAGTGATCCAGCGCGTTCAAGATCTCGGGGACGGGGCTGATCACCATATGGGTCTGCCCGGACGGCCGGTGAAACAGAAGGGTGACGTCCTCCAGCACGCAAGTGACCGTCGCGTGGCATTCGTCCTGGCAATAGCGGCGCTCGGCTGTCACGACCTGCTTCCCGTTCTGGCGTCCCACTCCCCTTAGGGCAAAGGAGTAAGCAGGTGCCTAACGGGGCATTTGCAAGGATGCATAGCAGGTAAAGCCGCTCGTCCCGGATTGCAGCCGCCGGATATAGTTCAGATAGGCCTGGTTCTGGTCGTAGCTGGTGCCCGGAAGCGGCCGGCCTTGCAGCGCCTGCTTGACCTGCTCTCCCGTGAAACTGCGCCCTGTACCCGGAAAGGCGCCGGGCGTACCAGCCGGAACGACCTGGCCGTTGGGCGCGATGGCGCTGCCCGCCCTCCCCTGGTCAGGAACAGGGATCGTGCAGTTGAGTATCGAGGCGGCGGTATTGGCCAGCGCTGGACGGATCGACACGATGGCCGATGCCGCCACCACCCCGCCCATCAGCAATTGCCGGCGCGATGACGATACGGCATCGACGTCGGGGATGCCGATCGCCTGCTCCTGCGCGTCACTCTGTTCGGGCAATTGCTCGCTCATGTCGTTCTGATCCGCTATCGCGCTTGCCAAAGCGTAAATATTGCACGCTATTACCGCTGCCATCGCAGCTATCGGCCGGAGAATCCAGCGTAGTAACCATGAATCGCCTGTCCATTTCCCAGATCACCGCTTCGCTGGCCGTCCTGTTGCTGGCAAGCGGCAGCGCGCTGATGATGGGCGCCGCGCCGCTGTCCCTTGCCCTTCCCGTTCTCGCCGGGCTGGCCGTCCTGCTCATCTGCTCGCAAGGGCCGGCACTTCATGCCGATCCTTCAATTGTGGTCGCGGACGTGCCCGACATCGTCGACCACCCCAGTTTCGCCAGCCTTCTGGAGGGCATTTCAGACCCGCTGATGGTGATCGAGCGCGGGCGCATCCTTCGATCCAACCGGGCGGCGCAGCGGCTGCTCGGCACGCATATCCAGGGCGAGGACGCTCGCATCGCCATCCGCCATCCCGCCGCCGCGGAACGCCTGGCCAGCCAGGCGGCGATGGCGGAGCCGGTGATGGTCGAGCTGGTCGGCCTGGGTAGTCGCGAACAGCGCTGGCAGATGCGGATCGCACCCGTCGGCGATTCGGCTCAGGCGCGGCGGCTGGTCCACCTCGCCGACCATAGCGGCGCTCATGCGGCTGAGCGGATGCGCGTCGATTTCGTCGCAAATGCCAGCCATGAGCTGCGTACCCCGCTGGCCGGCATATTGGGATTCATCGAGACGCTCGCCGATCCGGACCTTGGCCGCGACGTCGAAACGCGCAAGCGCTTCCTCGCGATCATGGATGGCGAAGCGCGGCGGATGCAGCGCCTGATCGACGACCTCATATCCCTTTCCCGGATCGAGGCGGAGAAATATCGGGCGCCCGACAGCGCCGTCGACCTGTCCGAACTGGTGAGTGAAGTGGTGAATATATTCCGCACCAGCCATGGCGAGCGGGGGCGCGAGGTGGAGATGGAGATAGCGCCCGGCCTGCCCTCTGTTCAGGGGGACCGCGCGCAGCTGTCGCAGTTGCTCCACAATCTGATCGGCAACTCCGTCAAATATGGCCGGCCGGGCACGCCGATTCGCGTGAGCTTGGCCGAAGGGCCAAGCGGCATGTCGCGCATCGCCGTCGCCGACGAAGGGGAAGGCGTCGGCCCCGACCATCTCCCCCGCTTGACCGAACGCTTTTATCGCGTCGATTCGGGCCGCAGTCGCGCTATGGGGGGCACGGGCCTGGGCCTCGCCATCGTCAAGCATATCGTCGAGCGGCATCGCGGTCGGCTCGACATCGCCAGCGTGTTGGGCAAGGGCACCACCATTTCCATTTTGCTGCCCCGCCATGGCGATGGAGAAAAAGCCGTCCAGGCAGAGGCGTGACGAAAAAAGGGGACTAGGCCCCTCTCCCAGGGTCGATGTCATAAAAGTGCAACTGGACTGTCACAAAGGCGCGACGTACCGCGGGTAGGCGCGTTCCCAGAGGGGGGCGGCGACTGCGAATCGCGGCCTTATTGATGGAGGTTTCCCGTGAAGCATTTCGCCCTGTTTGCCGCGACCGCCGCGGCTGCGCTCACCCTTGCCGGCTGTGGCGACCAAAGCGGCGGCGGCGCTGCCGGTGGCACCCGCGACCAGATTCGCGCGGTGGGTTCGTCCACCGTCTATCCGTTCGCGACCGCGATCGCCGAACTGTTCGTCCAGGGCAATCCGGGCATGAAGTCGCCCATCATCGAATCGACCGGCACCGGCGGCGGCATCAAGCTGTTCTGCGCCGGCGTCGGTGCCCAGCATCCTGACATCGCCAACGCCTCGCGCCGCATGAAGAAGGCGGAGTTCGAACAGTGCCAGACCAATGGCGTGAAGGACATTGTCGAGGTTCAGGTGGGCGTCGACGGCCTTGCCTTTGCCGAGGCGAAGAACGGCCCCGGCCTGACGCTGACGCCCAAGATCGTCTATGAGGCGCTCGCCGCCAATCCCTATGGCAAGGGCCCGAACAAGGCGCAGACGTGGAAGGACGTCGATCCCAGCCTTCCGGCGACGCCGATCAGCGTGTTCGGCCCGCCTTCGACCAGCGGCACCCGCGATTCGCTCGCCGAACTGATCCTGACCAAGGGCTGCGAGAGCGACCCGGCGATGAAGGCGCTCAAGGACAAGAACGAGGACGAGTTCAAGGCCACCTGCACCCGCGTGCGCGAAGACGGCAAATATGTGGATTCGGGCGAAAACGACAATCTGATCGTCCAGAAGCTGGGCGCCAATCCCAACGCCGTGGGCATTTTCGGCTACAGCTTCCTGGAAGAGAATAAGGACACGCTGAAGGACGTCGCGATCAACGGCGTCGAAGCGACCTATGAAACGGTGTCGACCGGCAAATATCCGGGCGCCCGCCCCCTGTTCATCTATGTGAAGAAAGCGCATATGGCGGCCATTCCGGGGCTGCAGGCTTTTCTGAACGCCTTCGCCGCCAACTGGAATCCCGACGGCGCGCTCACCAAGCGCGGCATGGTCGCGGCGCCCGACGATGTGCGCAAGGCGAGCGCCGAGGCGGTGAAGTCGCTTCCTCTGCTCGACGGCGCGCAGCTGAAATAAGCTGAGGAACGAATGACAGGTCCTGCAATCTTCCTGCTGCTGGCAGGCCTGGGCGCCATCGCCTGGGTCAGCGCCCGCGCCCGCGCGCTGCGTCTGCAGAGCGCGGCGCGGGCGACCGGCCGGCGCGATGCCGTCCACAGCCTTCCGGGCTATCATGGCTGGTATGTCGCGCTCTGGACGCTGGTTCCAGCTGGCATCTTCCTGGCGGTGTGGGCGAATGTCGCCCCTGGCCTCGTTACTCAGGATGTGCTGACCAGCCCGGCAGCGCAGACCCTGCCCGCCGACGCCTTTTCCCGCTCCACCATATTGGCCGAAGCGCGGGCGATCGCCACGGGCAGTCAGGCAGGCGCCTTCAATCCGCTGTCGCAGGGCCTGGTCGAGCCCTATAGCGCTGCGCTTGGCAAATATGGCTTTGCCGGGGCCGCGCTCGCCCTGGTTCTGGCCTTTGCCGGCGGCGCCTATGCCTTCACCCGCGTTCGTCCCGATTTCCGGGCGCGCACGCGGGTCGAACGGCTGGTCATGGCGGTGCTGCTGATCGCTTCCCTGCTGGCGATCATCACGACGCTCGGCATCGTCGCTTCGCTGCTCTACGAAAGCTTCCGCTTCTTTTCGATGGTCAATCCCATCGATTTCCTCTTCGGCACCAAATGGAGCCCGCAGTCGGCGGCCATGGGCTATGGCAATGAAGATGCGTTCGGCGCGGTGCCGCTTTTCTGGGGCACGATCTTCATCGGCGCGATCATCGCCATGGCGGTCGCGATCCCGCTCGGCCTGATGAGCGCCATCTACCTCACCCAATATGCGCGGCCACAGGTCCGCAAATGGATGAAGCCGATCCTGGAGGTCCTCGCGGGCGTTCCGACGGTCGTCTACGGCTATTTCGCCGCGCTCACCATCGCACCGGCGCTGCGCGACTTCGCGGTGGCGATCGGCATCCACGGCGCCTCTTCCGAAAGCGCGCTGGCGGCGGGCCTCGTCATGGGCGTGATGATCATTCCCTTCGTCTCCTCCATGGCCGACGACAGCATCGCCGCCGTGCCGCAATCGATGCGCGACGGCAGCCTGGCCATGGGCGCGACGACCAGCGAAACAATCCGCCGCGTGCTGATCCCCGCCGCCCTGCCCGGCGTCGTAGGCGGCGTGCTGCTGGCGGTGAGCCGCGCCATCGGCGAGACGATGATCGTGGTGATGGCCGCGGGCCTGTCCGCCAACCTTACCTTGAACCCCTTTGCCAGCGTGACGACGGTGACGACCCAGATCGTCCAGCTGCTGACCGGCGACCAGGAGTTCGACAGCGCCAAGACGCTGGCCGCCTTCGCCCTTGGCCTGGTCCTGTTCATCGTCACCCTGCTGCTCAACATCGTGGCCCTGCGGGTCGTGAAGAAATATCGCGAGGCTTACGAATGAGCTGGAACTTACAAGGTCCGTTCGCCCTGAGCTTGTCGAAGGGCTCGACCGACTTACGGGAGGTCCCTTCGCTCCGCTCAGTAGAGGGCTTCGACAGGCTCAGCCCGAACGGAGGAGAGCTTTTTCCCTCCAAACGGAAGTGGGTCCTATGACCGCCAAACGCCTCCCCACCGATTGGAAGTCGGACGCGATGCGCAAGCGGATCGCCCGGCGCTACGCATCGGAACGCCGCTTCAAGGCCGCGGGCCTGTTTGCCGTGGCCCTTTCCGCCGCCTTCCTCGCCTTCCTGCTGTTCACGATGATCGGCAACGGCCTGCGCGGCTTCACCCGCACGGAAATCGCGGTGAAGGTGGATTTCCCCGCATCGCCGCTGCTGCTCGACCCCAATACCATCACGGATCAGGCGCTGGCCAACGCGAACCTGCCGATGGTGACGGGCGCGGTGGTGAAGAAGGCGCTGGGCGCCGATGCCGAGGAATGGGTATCGCCCACGGCCTGGGTCGTGCTGCGCGATGCCATCAAGGCTGATCCCAGGATCCTGTCGCAAACGGTCACGATGAAGCTCCCCGCAGCGACCGCTTTGGACCTTGCCGCCAAGAGCGAGGGGTCGCCCGAGGCGGAGGCGGCCGTGGAGCGGCTGAACAAGGCCGACTTGCTCACGACCGGCTTCAACACGGGCTTCCTGACGGCCAGCGATGGCACCGATCCGACCCAGGTCGGCATCTGGGGCGCCTTCAAGGGCTCGCTGCTGACGATGTTGGTGACGCTGGCGCTGAGCTTCCCGATCGGCGTCGCGACGGCCGTCTATCTGGAGGAATATGCGCGCAAGAACTGGCTGACCGACATTATCGAGGTGTCGATCAACAATCTTGCCGCCGTGCCTTCGATCATCTTCGGCCTGCTGGGCCTCTCGATCTTCCTCAACTTCCTGCACCTGCCACGGTCGGCCGCTCTGATCGGCGGGATGACGCTGGCGCTGATGACCATGCCGGTCATCGTCATCGCGGGCCGCAATGCCATCAAGTCGGTCCCGCCCAGCATCCGCGACGCGGCGCTCGGCATCGGCGCTTCCCCGGTTCAGGTGGTGTTCCACCATGTCCTGCCGCTCGCCCTGCCCGGCATCCTTACCGGCACGATCATCGGCATGGCCCGCGCGCTCGGCGAGACCGCGCCGCTGCTGATGATCGGCATGCGCGCCTTCATCGCGACGCCGCCGGGCGGCATCACCGACCCTGCGACCGTGCTGCCGGTGCAGATCTTCCTCTGGTCCGACGAAGTCTCCAAGGGCTTTGTCGAAAAGACCTCCGCCGCCATCATCGTCCTGCTGGTCTTCCTGCTCGCGATGAACGGCCTCGCCATCTACCTGCGCAACAAGTTCGAACGACGGTGGTAAACATGATGCACGAACCACAGACACTGGTCCCCGCCACCCAAACCAAGATGACCGCGCGCGACGTGAAGGTCTTCTATGGCGAGAAACAGGCGATCAAGGACGTGTCGATCGACGTCGACATGGACAATGTCACGGCCTTCATCGGGCCGTCGGGCTGCGGCAAGTCGACTTTCCTGCGGACGTTGAACCGCATGAACGACACCGTGGCCAGCGCCCGCACCGAAGGCACGATCACGCTCGACGGCGAGGATATCTACGCCGCCAGCATGGACGTGGTGCAGCTGCGCGCGCGGGTCGGCATGGTGTTCCAGAAGCCCAATCCCTTCCCCAAGTCGATCTACGAGAATATTGCCTACGGCCCGCGCATCCACGGGCTGGCCAGCGGCAAGGCGGACCTGGACGTCATCGTCGAAAAATCGCTGCGCCGCGCCGGCCTGTGGGATGAGGTGAAGGACCGCCTCCACGACAGCGGCACCGCGCTTTCGGGCGGCCAGCAGCAGCGCCTGTGCATCGGCCGGGCCATCGCCGTCGAACCCGAAGTCATCCTGATGGACGAGCCCTGCTCCGCGCTGGATCCGATCGCCACCGCCAAGATCGAGGAGCTGATCCACGAACTGCGCGGGCGCTATGCCATCGTGATCGTCACCCACAATATGCAGCAGGCCGCCCGCGTGTCGCAGCGGACCGCCTTTTTCCACCTGGGCGAACTGGTCGAATATGGCGTGACGTCGGACATCTTCACCAATCCCCGCCAGGAACGGACCAAGGATTATATCACCGGCCGCTACGGCTGAACCGGGGAGAGAGACAGGACATGGCTGAACAACATACGATCAAGGCGTTCGACGAGGAAATCGACAAGCTGCGCGGCCTGATCGCGGAGATGGGCGGGCGCGCCGAAGCCGCGATCGAAAATGCGATGCTGGCGCTCCAGCGGCACGACAGGACGCTCGCCGCCGAGGTCGTCGCCGACGACAAGCGGATCGACGCGATCGAGGCCGAGGTCGAAAAGCTGGTGGTTCAGATCATCGCTCTTCGCGCGCCCATGGCCAACGACCTGCGCGACGTGATCGCCGCGCTCAAGATCGTGAGCGTGGTCGAGCGGATCGGCGACTATGCGAAGAACATCGCCAAGCGCGTGCCGTTGATCACCGCGAACCAGCGGACGCTGGAACCGGTGTCGCTCCTCCCCTCCATGGGCCAGGTCGCGGGCGAAATGGTGCATGACGCGCTCAACGCCTTCGCCGCGCGCGACGCGGAGCTGGCCCTGGCGGTGATCGAACGCGACACGGTCGTCGACGATTTCTACAACAGCATGTTCCGGACGCTCGTCACCTTCATGGTCGAAAATCCCAAGACCATCAGCGAGTGCGCCCACCTGCTCTTCGTCGCCAAGAATATCGAGCGGATCGGCGATCATGCGACCAACGTCGCGGAGATGGTCTATTACGCCGCCACCGGCCAAACCCTGCCCGAGCGCGAGCGCGGCGGCACCCAGGACCAGGAGAATTGAGCATGGCGCGCGCCAAGATGCTTCTGGTCGAGGATGATGCCGCGCTGGCCGAACTTCTTATCTGGCACTTCAAACGCGAAGATTTCGAGGTCGCTCACACGGTCGACGGCGAAGAGGCGCTGCTGCTCGCCCAGGAAAATGTCCCCGACATCGTGCTGCTCGACTGGATGGTGGAGAGCCTGTCGGGGATCGAGGTCTGCCGCCGCCTGCGCCGCATGAACGGCACCGCCAATGTGCCGATCATCATGCTGACGGCGCGGGGCGAGGAGGAGGACCGGGTCCGGGGCCTGGAAACCGGCGCGGACGATTATGTGACAAAGCCTTTCTCCCCCCGCGAACTGGTCGCGCGGGTGGGCGCTGTGCTGCGCCGGGTGCGGCCTGCCCTGGCCGGCGAAACCCTGACCTTCTCCGACGTGGAAATGGACACGGTCGGCCACAAGGTCCGCCGGGGTGGGCAGGTGATCCCCCTGGGGCCCACCGAGTTCCGCCTGCTCAAGCATTTCCTCGAACATCCCGGCTGGGTCTTTTCGCGCGAGCGGCTGCTCGACAGCGTCTGGGGCCAGGACAGCGACATCGAATTGCGCACGGTCGACGTCCACATCCGCCGCCTGCGCAAGGCGATCAACGCCGACGGCAAATATCACGACATCATCCGCACCGTGCGGTCGGCCGGCTATGCGCTGGATACGGACGGAGTGGGTTAAGGCTGCGGTTGCATCGGGGGATTGCAGACATCGGCTCACGCTCCCCGGCGGGCGAGGGAAGGCCGGCTGCTTCCGGTGGAAACCAGCGCCCGAAGCAAAACGCCCCGACCTTCCAGCCGGGGCGCGAGGTGATCCGGTCTTGAAACGTCAGGCCGCCTTGCGGGCCTTGCTCAGCTTCTTGAGCAGCATGTCCCGCTTCAGCCGGGACAGGTGGTCGACGAACAGCACACCCTGAAGATGATCCATTTCATGCTGCAGGCACGTCGCCAGCAGCCCCTCCAGCCGCTCCTCGTGGATCCGGCCCTCGCGGTCCATCCAGCTGGCGCGGATCGTCGCGGGGCGCTCCACCTCGGCAAATTGTTCGGGCACCGACAGGCAGCCTTCGTTGTAAACGGACAGTTCCTGCGAGGTTTCCAGAATTTCGGGGTTGATGAACACCAACGGCTTTTTGACCGGCGGCGCGTCCTCTTCATCCGACTCGGGTTCCTGCAGGTCCATCACCAGCACCCGCTTGGGCACGCCAACCTGGATCGCTGCGAGGCCAATGCCGGGGGCGTCG
>DATEDR010000388.1:0-10581 GCA_035281605.1 Sphingobium sp. | reverse complement strand
TTATGTGACGGTGTAATGGAATGGCTCGCTAACTTCCCATTCGGAGTTGCTCTGTTCTCGATCAAGCGCCCATAATGGTGAGAAGCCGCTATCGATGGCAGGCTCGCCAATCCGGCATGACGCAAATTGGCGGCAACATGGCCGTCCAATTGGGACAAACCCTTAATTCAAGGCGCCGGAAAGCCTCAAGGTTTCCGATGGAGATTCGCCATATCGATCCTTGTAGAGCGATGCGAACCGTCCCAGATGCTGGAAGCCGGACTCGAACGCGATCGTCGTCACCGAACCGGTGGTGCAGTCCGCTTTGATCAGGGCGGCCCGGGCCTTTTCCAATCTGACGTTCCGCAGAAATTCCAGCGGCGTCTGATTGTGAAACCGGCGAAATCCATCCTGCAACGCCCGCACGCTGAGCCCGCAGGCGGAAGCGATATCCTCCGGCGTCATGGGATCCGCGGCATTATCGGTTATCCACTTCGCCGCCTTCGCGATCGGCGCCGACACACGTACCCGGGGGACATGAAGAAGCTCTTCGCGATAATTGTTCGGTTGACCAATCAGGAACTGATTCAGCAGCAGTTGTTCGAATTCAGGCACGGCCAGGGAGGAAAGCCCGGATTTATCGTCGACAGCGCCCAGGAACAAGTGCAGCAAGTTCACGAAATTCAGATTGGCGGTAGTCAGCAGGTCCATCTGCGTCTCGAACTGAAGCGGCGCCCGCAGCTGACGTCCCAGCTTCTTCGCAAGCGAGCGTTCGAGATGCTCTTCACTCAACCGCACGATAAGATGCCGGGAGGCGGGGTTGAGCAGAGTGACGGCTTTCTGGCCGCGCTGCACGACGCAAGCCTGCGAAGGCGTCGCGTCGATCTGCGAAGTTCCGACCGTGATTTTGCTTGCACCTATCAACGGCACGTGAATGACGACCTTGTCTTCCTCCAGACAAACGTCCACTTGCGCATTGGAACTGAATTCCACGTAACAGACGGCGAAGCTGTCCAGGGATATGCCGCTCAAACGCCCATTCATGCCGCTGGTTGGCGCAAGGGGACTGATCTTATAGTCGCAGATCAAATCGCCGATAACGTGCAGAGCGCGACACGGATCGCGCGTACTCGCTTCGGCAAAATTCTCCCACCCGGCAACCTGCACTACAATACCTTTTCGGCGCGCATCCTAGGTCGCCCCATGTCTGACACGCGGGAAAGTGGCTGTCCAACGGTTTTTGCGACGAGCGTCCGCGGCTCAAACCATCCAGGGATGAGGAAGGCGCGCTGACGGGATAATGAAAGCGCTCAGCGGATTGTTGCGTCATCAAACCGCCTTAATAGTGACCGCACAGATTCGAAAGAAATCAGATCGGGTCGGAGTACGGTTTTCATTCGAGCACGGACGATGCGGCCCTTCCGCTTGCCAGCCGATGGTGCGCCCAGCGCCATGCGCCGGCCAATAATGACGCTCGCGACAGCAATGTTCGAGCAAGAGGAGCTTGTTATGGAGTTGACGTTGACGCCATCGTCGGTCCGACCGGCGGACCTGCTGCGTGGCTATTCGCTTGAAATGACGGCAAAGGACGTGGATGCGCTGAATGCCGCGGCGCTTATCATACCGGCTGGCACGCGCATATCCGTGACGTTCCTGCCCGGCGAGGCACAGGCAAAGCGGATCGCGGCTGCGCAGGCGGTCAAAATGCACGGCCTTGTTCCCGTCCCTCATATCTCCGCTCGCCGCCTGGCAAGCGAGGAAGAACTGTGCGAACTTCTGGGTGCGCTGCAAACGGACGTCGGCGTCGAACAGTGTTTCGTCGTCGCCGGCGATCCTCCGGTGCCTGCCGGCCCCTATGAGGACGCGATGGCGATCATCCGCTCCGGCCTGCTCCAGAAATACGGCATCCGCAAGGTGGGCATCGGCGGCTATCCGGAGGGACATCCCGATATCTCGCAGGAGGCGCTGTGGCAGGCGCTTCTCGACAAGTCGGCTGCATTGAAGTCGGCGGGCCTGGATGCCGAGATCGTCACCCAATTCGGGTTCGACGCCGAGCCTGTGCTGCATTGGCTCGATCGCTTGCGCGACGCCGGCATCGATGCGCCCGTGCGCGTCGGATTGCCCGGCCCTGCCAGCGTCAAGACGCTTTTGCGTTTCGCCGGCCGATGCGGCGTCAGCGCTTCAACCGCGGTGCTGCGCAAATATGGCATCTCGGTCACTCGCCTGCTCGGCACCTCGGGACCCGATCGGCTGCTGGCAAACCTGGAAGCAGAACTGGCGCCGGCCCGGCACGGCGACGTGGGTATCCATTTCTACCCATTTGGCGGGCTTCAGACGACGGTCGAATGGGCTCAAGGAGCGAGGCGCTGAGCGGATGCCGCGCCAAGAGGAGGCTGAAAAAATTCCGATGACGACATATGTACTTGCCCTTTCCTGCGTGGACCAGCCCGGCATCGTCGCGGCCGTGGCGTCGCGATTGTTCGAAAAGGGCGGCAACATCCAGGACGCCCAGCAGTTCGACGATCCCGAAACCGGCCGGTTCTTCATGCGCGTGGAATTCAAATCCGATGCTGCCCAGGCCGATATCGAGAGGGGCATGAATGAGGTCGCGGCGCGCTTCGAAATGACGATGGACCTGCGCCCCGCAGGCAGAAAGCCAAAGGTTCTTTTGCTCGTCTCCAAATTCGATCATTGCCTGGGCGATCTGTTGTATCGCACCCGCATCGGGGAACTGCCGATGGAGGTGGTCGGCGTCATATCCAACCATCCCTCAAGCGCGCTCAACATATCGGTGCTCGGCAATATTCCTTTCCATCATCTGCCGATCACCCCCCAGACGAAGCCGGAGCAGGAAGCGCGCATCAAGGCGATCGTCGACGAATCCGGGGCGGAACTGGTGGTGCTCGCGCGCTACATGCAGATATTGTCGGACGACCTTGCCGCCTTTCTGTCGGGCCGGTGCATCAACATCCATCACAGCTTCCTGCCCGGCTTCAAGGGTGCCAAGCCCTATCATCAGGCCCATGCCCGGGGCGTGAAGCTGATCGGCGCGACGGCCCATTATGTGACCGCCGATCTGGATGAGGGGCCGATCATCTCGCAGGACGTGGAGCATGTCAGCCATAGCGACACGGCAGAGGACCTCGTCCGGAAGGGCAGGAACATAGAACAGCGTGTACTTGCTCGCGCAGTCCACTATCATCTCGAGCAGCGCGTTCTCGTCAACGGCAGCAAAACCGTTGTGTTCCGGGACTAGAATAATGGGCCAGCATCCCGACCATGCCGCAATGAAACCTCCGCATGCGAGACGATGCTTTGTCGCGCTGACGGACTTCGAAGTCATGGCGGATATTGGCGTGCATGATGCCGAGATAGGACGACTTCAACCCTTGCGGATCGCGGTGACGCTTGAAACGCTCCACCCTGGGGTCGATTCCATCGAAGAAGCGTTCGATTACGGCAGGATAGTTGAAGAAGCGCGGCATTTGGCGTCGAGCCGAACCTGCCTGATCGAAACATTCGCGTCGAGGCTGGGAGAAGCCTGCCTCGAAAGCGCCCTCGTCCTAAGCGCGGACGTCCACGTGGAAAAGCCCTGGGCCATTCCAGGCTGCCTGGCGGCGGCCCGCGTCATTTCAACAAAGACGAAGGACGAAATCAGGGGAAATGGAGACCTGGCCGCCGGCAAGGCCGCGCTGCGAGTGGAAGCGGAATATCCAGTGAAGATCATGGCATAAATACGATGAAGACGAACAGAGAATAGATAAAAGGAGACAGGGAAATGGAGTATAAAAGGATCGTTTCGATTTGCGCGGCGGCCAGCTATGTCGCGATTTCCTTTTCATGCCTTGCGCAGACCGGAGCGGCGACGCAACCGCCCTCGGTTCCTGACAGCTCGGGTGGCGAAATCATCGTCACGGCCCAGAAGCGGGCAGAGCGCCTGATCGACGTTCCGCTATCCATCTCCGCCGCCACGGGCGACCAGCTGTCGTCGAAAGGCGTCACCGACGTCACCCAGCTCGAAAAGGTCGCCCCCGGCTTCAGCTACCAGGCAAGCTGGCTCGGCGCGCCGATCCTTTCCATTCGCGGGATCGGCTTTTTCGACAATTCGGTGAGCGCCAGCCCGACCGTCACCACCTATCTGGACCAGGTTCCCCTGCCCTATGCGCCGATGACGCGCGGGGTGGTGCTGGATCTGGGGCGCGTCGAAGTGCTCAAGGGTCCTCAGGGCACCGTCTTCGGCCAGAATTCGACCGGCGGCGCCTTGAACTTCATCGCCGCCGCGCCGACGGATTCGGTCGAAGCGGGCATCGACCTCGACATAGGCCGCTTCTCCACCGTCAATTCGCAGGCCTTCGTCAGCGGCCCGATCGGCGCCAACCTCAGCGCACGCGTCGTTGCCCGCTATGAATCGCGGGACGACTGGCAGAAGAGCTATGGGCCGAACGACGTCGCGGCGGGCACCAGGACGGGCAATTCGCTCGGCCAGCGCAGCTTCTTCAACGGGCGGGCAAGCATCCTCTGGGAACCCAGCGCGGACACATCTTTCACGCTCACCGCCAGCGGCTGGCGCGACCGGTCCGACACGCAGGCAGCGCGGTTTGTGGAATTTGCCGCGACCGCCCCGCGCGATCCGTTCAACGGCGCCGTGTTCGACGCACTGTCCCAGCAGGTCGCCCCACCGAAAAATGCTCGCATGGCGAACTGGGATCCCGATCAGGATTTCGCCCGGCGCGATTATTTCTATCAGGTCGCGCTCAACGGCAATATCGCGCTGAACGACGCCATCTCGCTCGCCACGATTTCAGCCTATTCGCGCTATCATGAAGATTCCGACATCGACATGGACGGAACATCGCTGCCGGTGGGCGTGGGCGGCGTGCGCGCGAACATCAAATCCTATTATCAGGAACTTCGCCTGTCCGGAGACCTGCCCCGCATCAAATGGATGATCGGCGGCAACTATTCCCACGACAATATAAAGGAACGCCAGCCTTACCTCCTGGCCTTCACCACCAGCCAGCATCTGGGGCCCCTGACCTGGGATCGCATCGAATTCCGCAACGATCAGAAGATCGATACGCTGGCCGCTTTCGGCAGCCTCGACTATGCGCTGACCGACACGATCAACCTGGCGGGTTCGGTGCGCTACACCGACCAGAACCGGGACTATGCCGGCTGCCTCGCGGACGGTGGAAACGGCCAGATCGCCACCGCCTTTTCGCTGGCCTTCGGCTTTGCAAACCCCGGCCCGGGGCAGTGCATCACGCAGACATCCTTTGGCGTCGTGCCGCCCATCATCCAGGACAGCCTGGATCAGAACAATCTGTCCTGGCGGGGCAGCGTCACCTGGAAGCCGAACCCCGACGCCACCCTCTACGCCACGGTTTCGCGCGGATATAAGGCGGGCAGCTTCTCGCTTCTGCCTGCCATCTTCTCCTCCCAGCTTTCGCCGGCGGTCCAGGAAAGCGTTCTTGCCTATGAAGGCGGGTTCAAGCTTTCCACGTTCGGACGCACCGTGCAGATTTCCGGCGCGGCCTTCTATTACGACTATACCGACAAGCAGATCACCGGTAACATCGTGATCCTGCCCTTCGGTTTCCTGCCGAAACTGCAGAATGTGCCGAAGTCGCGCGTCTATGGCGCGGAACTGGAGGCCACCGTAAGGCCCGTCGATGGCCTCACGCTGACCGGCGGGGTCACCTATGTGAACTCGCGCATTCAGGAAGATCCCGATCCGGCCGTCGACGCGTTCGGCAATCCCACGACCTTCGTCGGGGAAGCCTTCCCCAACACGCCGCGCTGGCAGGGTACGTTCGACGCCCAATATGATTTTGCGATCGGCGCTAATACCCGGATGTTCTTCGGCGGCAGCCTCACCGCACGCACAAAGACTAACGCGACCATCGGCAACAGTCCGGGCGGCACGAACTACGTCCTTCCGGGCTATACTTTGGTCGACCTGCGCGCAGGCATCCAGTCGGCGGACGAAAGCTGGCGCCTGCAGGTCTGGGGCCGGAACGTCACCGACAAATTCTACCGCGTGGCCAATTACCGTCAGATCGACACCATCGTGGAGGTCGTCGGCATGCCGGCCACGTACGGCGTGACGCTAAGCTACCGCTATCGCTGACCTAATCTTAAAGGGCCTCGCCCCGACCGGACGAGGCCCCATTACAAGGATGATTGATGTGAGTTCCGCTCATAAGAAGCCCGTCCCCGGCACGATTTTGATCTTCGGCGCCGCCGGGCACATGGGTGGGCCGCTTGCCGAATTGCTGACGCGCGAAGCGCCGCAGATCAAGCTGCGCCTGGTGTCGCGCAATGGCGAGCGCGCCGGGGCGCTGCGTGCGCAATTCCCCGATGCGCAAGTCGTCCAGGCCGATTACCTGGATCTTCCCTCGCTGGTCGCGGCCGCGGAAGGGGTCGAGGGCGTCTTCGTGACCTGCCCGGCCGGAACCGACGAAAGCATCGCCATGACCAATCTGGTGAAGGCGTTCCGCCAGGTCGGCGCGAATCCGCACATCATCCGGCAGCTTGGCATGCAGCCGGAATTCAGCCCTTCGCTCATTCCGGACTGGATCAAGCAGGACGGACGCGGCATTCCGATCCAGCACCCGATCGCCAAGCGGATCCTCGACGAAAGCGGCTTCCCTGTCACGTACGTGAACACGCTCGCCACCTTCATCGACAACTTCGCAAAATATATGCTGAAGTCTCTCCGGTCGGACCGTCAGCTGATCTGGCCGCCGCGTACAATCCTATATATCGACACCGCGGAAGTCGGTGAATTTGTCGGCCGCCTGTTCCTCAGTGAAGATGCCCGCCAATATGGGCAGTTCCACACGATCAACAATGGTCAGGACCTGCTGAGCTACGACGACGTCGTGCAGATCATGTCCGAGGTTTTCGGCGAGACCGTCACCTATGATCCAAGCCGCGAAGCCTATTTCCGCGAATATGCGCCCATGGGAGAGGAGACCTTGACCTATTTGTGGAACCTGTTCGAATATGATTCTCGCTATGAGGTCGGATGGGCCCGCAACGACCTCCTGGAGCGATATCTGGGACGGCGCCCCAAGACGGTCCGCGAATGGCTGATAGAAAATAAGTCGACGTTCGACCGGATCTGACCGCTCCAATCGCAGGACGGACAATATATCAATATCGTGCAAATGAAGGAATAGTCATGACTACCGCATCTCAGCCGAAATCGCTGGAAGATCTGATCCAGCAGGCCGGAAACCCCGTCGATCTGCTGCGCAGCAACCCGCAAAAGTCCTTCACCTTTCCGGTCGTGCCGGGCGAGTTCACCAACTGGCAGGATGAGCAGCGCGCCTTCCGCGAAACGGTGGCGCTGACCGAAATGTCCTATCACATGACCGAACTGCACTTGCGCGGTCGGGACGCCATCCCGTTCGTCAAGCAGTTCGCGGTCAACAAGCTGGACCCCTTCCCGATCAGCCGGGGCAAGCAGCTGGTCACGGTCGCGCCCGACGGCAACATGATCGGCGATGCCGTCATGTTCCGCGAGGATGAAGATTTCCTGCGCGTCGTCGGCGCTCCGGCCGCGCTCGACTGGCTGCTGTTCCAGGCGCAAAAGGGATCGTTCGACCTTTCGGCCGAGCTGGAGCACTCCTCCGCGGTCAAGAGCGGTCCGCGCGACGTCTTCCGGTTCCAGATCCAGGGTCCCAATGCCCTTGAACTGATGCGCGAAGTCGTCGGCGGCACGCTGCCCGACATCAAATTCTTCCACATCGCCGACGTCACCATCGGCGGCAAGGCCGTGCGCGCCCTTCGCCATTCGATGTCGGGCCATGCCGGCTTTGAGATTTACGGCCCGTGGGAAGGCATGGACGCCGTTCGCAACGCGCTGCTGGAAGCGGGCACGCGCCACGGCCTGGTCCGCGGCGGCATGCGGGGCAGCCCGGTGCTCACCATCGAAGGCGGCTGGCTCCCCAACCCCCTCCCCGCCATCTATACCGGCGAGGATATGAAGCCCTTCCGCCAGTGGCTGACGTCCAGCAATCTTGAATCCTTTGCGTCGCTCGGCGGCAGCTTCGGTTCGCGCGACATTCGCGAATATTATACCGATCCGTTCGAAGCGGGTTATGGGTCGTTCATCGACTTCAACCGCGATTTCGTCGGGAAAGAGGCGCTGCTGGCGCGCCAGAAGTCGCAGAGCCGCAAGAAGGTTACGCTCGTCTGGAACAATGACGACGTGCTGAACGTGATCCGGTCCGTCCTGACCGGCGAAAATCCGGGCCGCCTGCCGGAAATTCCCTTCGCCACGTTCGCGACCTTCATCGCCGATCGCGTCGAACATAATGGCAAGCTGGTCGGTCTGTCGCGCCAGCAATATGGCTACAGCGTGAACGTGCGATCCTTCATCTCGCTGGCGGTCGTGGACATCGACAGCGCGGAACCAGGCACGGAGGTCAAGCTGATCTGGGGCGAGGCCGATAGTCTGAGCCCAACCGTGGCGAAGCATGCGATCCACGAAATCCGTGCTACCGTCGCCCCGTCGCCTTATTATGAGTTCTACAACAAGAACGCGTAAAAGGGCTCTACCAGACTGTGAGAAGCCACGGCTTCTCACAGTCTGGTCATTCCCCCATATGTGGTAGCAGAGCAGCAGAAGCATTAGGCCTTCATCGATCTTCTGGCGGAAACGGGTTAAAAGCCCTGCTTGAGAGCCAGGAATTTGCGCCATGGTTGTTCCGGGAGAGGACTGAAGTGAAATATCTGAATTATGACGAGCGCCCCGATTTCCCGCCGCCGGCCATGGAATATCACGAACGCGCTTCGGCCCTCGCCGCGCAGGTTACGGGCACGGATTACGCGTTCGGCTCTCACCCGCTGCAGACGCTGACCGTCTTCCCCGCTGCCGAACCTACCGGAGAAATACTGCTCGTCATCCACGGCGGTCGCTGGCGCCATGGCTATCGCGAGCATATGTCGCTTTTCGCGCCGCCGCTGAACCGTCGCGGCATCACTGTCGTCAGTTCCAGCTACCGGCTGGCACCCGGAGATCCCTTTCCCGCCGGATTTCAGGACTCCGCGCTTGCGCTTCGCTGGATAGGCGACAACATCGCCGCACTCGGCGGGCGCTCCGACGCGATCTTCGTCGGCGGACATTCGGCGGGCGGTCATTATGCCGCGCTGCTGGCCATCGACCCGACGTCCGCCGCAGTGTCGGACCTGCCGCCGATCGCCGGATGCCTGCCGGTTTCCGGCGTCTTCAAGGTCGGGCTGGATACGGTGCCCGGCCCCATCCTGTTCCCAGACGGCGCGACCGACGAGGAATATCGGGTGTCGAGCCCCCTTGATCTGGATGTCGCGGGCAAGCCGCCTTTCCTCATCGTTTGGGGAGAAGATGACGACCCGATCGTCAAGGCCGATTCAATCGCGCTGGCCGACAAGATTAAGGCCGTGAGAGGCGAGGTCGAAACGCTGATCATCGAAGGGAAGGACCATTTCGGCGCCGGGCTGGAAGCCGCGGAACCCGATAGTGTCTTGATCGCCCATATGGAAGGTTTCATGCGGAAGCATCGCGCGCCGATGGCGGTCTGAACATTCAGGACCGCCGGGCCACCGCACTCCGCTCGATTTGAATATCAAATAGCTGAAAGGTAAGGATATGTGGCAGACCAAGGTCGGAGCAGCCGCCCTGTGCGGCGCTCTCCGCAGGCAATATACGCTGTGCAACCTCCAACCCGGCGAGACCGTCGCACTGCTGTCCGATGCCGCGAGCGATCGGCAACTGGTCGACGCCGCCTTCGAAGTCGCGAGCGAAATGGGCGCCGTGGCTTATGAGCTGCGCGTGCACACCGGCACGGACGACCGCTTCATGCAGTCCAATCCCTTCCTGGCTCCCGGCCTGCTCGACGCGGTGGCCGGCGCGAACCTGATCCTCAGCTTCTTCGTCGGTCAGCTGTCCGGGTGGGAACGGCAGGCCCGGGCGAACGGCGCGCGCCTGCTCAACGTGAACGACGTGCCCAGCCAGTTGATCCGGCTGCAGACGAACCCGGAGATCAAGGCCGCCGTGCTGGCCGCGGGCAAGCGGCTAGGCGAAGCGAAGAAGGTGCAGGTGCTGAGCGAAGCGGGCACCGACCTTACCTTCTACGCCGATCCCGAGCTCCCGATCGCCGCCCAATATGGCTATTCGGACACTCCCGGATCAGCGCATCAGTGGGGCCAGGCAATGGTCGCCTGCTTCCCGCCCGAAGGCGCCGCCCATGGCCGTGTCGTCATCAAACCGGGCGACGTGTGGATCCTGCCTTTCGTGCGCATGGTGGCGTCGACCATCGATCTTGAGATCAGGGACGGCTATGTGCAGAGCGTCAAGGGCGGAGCGGATGCCGGAGTCTTCCAGCGCACGCTGGAGCGGGCAAAGACCAGCGAGGCCGACAGGGACCCCTTCGCCGTGTCCCATCTCGGCTGGGGGCTCAACCCCAAGGCGCAGTGGGACGACATCATGCAGGAGGAGGATAACAGCTACTGGATCAACACCTCGCTGCGCAGCTATCCGGGCAACTTCCTCTTTTCGACCGGGCCCGGCCCCAAGCGCAAGACGAAGGGCCATATCGACCTGCCGATGAACGA